>JAZSJE010000054.1:0-9303 GCA_045534135.1 Eubacteriales bacterium | reverse complement strand
GATCAGATTCTTTTCGGAGTCGATCTTCACAACCTTGAGATTGAGAACAGTTACCTGCTCGTTACTGTACTGACCGGGCATCTTCTTGTTCTTGAAGATTCTCGCAGGGTCGATAACACCCATAGAACCGGGCTGACGGTGGATAGGACCTGTACCGTGGGTCATACGGAGAATTCTGTGATTCCATCTCTTAACGCATCCTGGGTATCCGCGGCCCTTCGTTATACCTGTTACGTCGACCTTGTCGCCTGCGGCGAAGGTATCGGCTGTAATAACGTCGCCAACGTTTACTGCGGAAACATCGTCAAGGCGGAATTCCTTAAGGTGCTTCTTGAATTCAACGTTTGCCTTGTTAAAGTGTCCCTTTTCAGCTTTTGTCATGTGCTTTTCCTTAACTGCTCCAAAGCCAAGCTGTACAGCATTGTAGCCATCTGTTTCGACGGTCTTCTTCTGCGCTACTACGCAGGGGCCCGCCTGGATTACCGTGACCGGAATTACGTTTCCGACCTCGTCGAAGATCTGTGTCATACCGATCTTCTTACCGATAATACCTTTTTTCATTTTTCTTTCCTCCTGTAAATTATTGGTTGACTCCCGTTTTGGGGCCAACATGATTTACAAAGTTACCGAACTGCGAAATGAGTCGCAACGGCTGTTATCTTTGTTTTGGCGTTCGCTCGAAGTGCTTGATTAGATTTTTACTTCGATCTCTACGCCTGCGGGAAGCTCTACACTCATGAGAGCATCTACAACCTTCTGGGAAGGCTTAATGATGTCAATGAGTCTCTTGTGTGTACGCATTTCGAACTGCTCACGGCTATCCTTGTACTTGTGTACCGCACGAAGAATGGTTACTACCTCTTTGTCGGTAGGAAGCGGGATAGGACCGGAAACTGCTGCGCCGTTTCTCTTTGCTACCTCAACAATCTTCTCTGCTGCCGCATCAATGAGAGTGTGGTCGTAGCTCTTCAGTCTTACTCTGATCTTTTCCTTGACTGCCACCTGTTTTTACCTCCTGTAAGTATTTGCCTGTCCACATACGCGCATATATAATAAAATGTATGCCGTTTGCGAACCGCATCAGGGGCACAGTCCTCAACACCGTGCCGTGCGTTTTCTTTGTGTCCATTTAAAAATCCGAAGTCCAGCCGAAAAGCACCAAGGGCAAGGATTTCGGGTAATGAACGCAATTCCTCACACGACCGTGTTTTGAGAATCTGCTTCGCCCGTTTAATCGGACATACTCCGCGAAAATTACCTGTCGGATGTCATCTCGACAGCAACCTCTCGCTTCAACGCATATCAAGCCTTACAATTATACACTATTTCCCTTCATTTTTCAATACACCCAGATGTAGAAATTTCAGTAAAATAGAAGCTAAATTTTGTGCAACATTAATAAAAATTTGTGCTTTTTAGCAAAAATGCTACTCTTTTTTTGTTGCTTTGGTAGATTTTTCTGTATTTTTTTAAATTCTTTTCAAAAAAACGAAAAAAGCTCTGTTTTTGTGCTTTTTTTGCACAAAAACAGAGCTTTTTTGGCGTTTATAAATATTTCACAGCTGCATACCTCTACGAAAAGCATCGATGCTCTTGCCGAGGTCATCTCCATTAAATATACCCGACGTACCGAGAACCAAGATATCCGCTCCCGCCGCACGCATCCTTATCGCATTTTCAAGGCTAACGTTTCCGTCGACCTCTATTTCCGCATTTTCTTTTCCGTTTGAAATCAAAAATTGTTTTGCGCGCGCTATCTTTTCAAAGGAATGGGGGATCACCTTCTGCCCCGCAAAGCCCGGATTTACCGACATTATCAGAAGACCGTCGACATCGTCAACAAGCTCCGAAGCCATTTCAACGGGAGTCGCAGGATTGAGGGCAAGCAACGCCCTTGCGCCACGGTCCTTGATCGCTCTCAGCGCTCTCTGCACGTGTCTTGTGCTCTCGTAATGGATGCTAACGTAATCTCCCTCTCCAAATTCAAGCATATCCAGAAGCCTTTCGGGATTTTCGGTCATCATATGGATATCGAGCGGAATATCCGTCGCTCTTTTTATCTGACGGACAAAGTCCGTACCGAGAGTTATATTAGGCACGAAGCTTCCATCCATTATATCTATATGAAGAACATCTATCGCGTGATCCTCGAAAACTCTTATCTGCTCACCGAGCCTGAGGAAATCACAGCACATCAGCGAGGGTGCAAGCTTAAGAGTTCCCATCACGCGCGTTCCCATGTAGTTCCCGCAGAGGTATCCTTAAGAGTAACTCCCTTTTCGGCAAGCTCCGCTCTTATCTCGTCAGCTCGTGCGTAATTCTTAGCCTTCTTAGCCTCAGCTCTCTGCTTTATCATATCCTCAACATATGCGGCAAAGGGATCGTTTGCGAGCACAGCCGCCTTTTCCTCCTCCGCGCGCTTCTCCTCCTCGAGCATACGCTCTGCCGCGGGAATAAGTCCTACGCAAAGAACTCTGTCAAAGTCAGCTATCAGCGCAAGCTTTGTCGCGGGTGTAGTATCCGCCTTTAGCACGTCGTAAAGAGCCGTTACAGCCAGAGAGGTATTAAGGTCACCGTCCATAGCCTTTGTAAATCTCGCCTTAAGCTGCTCGAATGCCGCGCCGTCGACCTTTCCCTGCTCCTCCTTCATGACCGACTCTATTCTGGATACAAGCTTATTGTAGGCAATAGCTGCGTTATCAAGGTTTTCATAGGAGAACACGAGTGACTTGCGGTAATGTGACTGCAAGCAGAAGAAGCGATAAACAAGAGGATCGTAGCCCTTGCTCTCAAGTAGTGACACGGTAAGAAATTCCCCGCTCGATTTACTCATCTTTCCCGAATTGGTGTTAAGATGATGAACGTGGAACCAATAGTTACACCACTTGTGTCCGACATACGCCTCGCTCTGCGCGATCTCATTGGTGTGGTGAGGGAATGCGTTGTCTATTCCGCCGCAGTGAAGGTCAAGGCGATCGCCAAGGTACTTCATGCTGATGCAGGAGCACTCAATGTGCCATCCGGGATATCCGATACCCCAAGGGCTGTTCCATTTGAGCTCCTGATCGTCGAATTTGGATTTGGTGAACCAAAGAACAAAGTCAGCCTTATTCCTCTTATTTGAGTCCTCCTCAACGCCCTCTCTGACGCCGACCTCAAGATCCTCCTCCTTAAAATCGTTGAACACGTAGTACTGTTCAAGCTTGGAGGTGTCAAAATATATATTTCCGCCTGCCTCGTAGGCAAATCCCTTTTCGAGTAACGCCTCTATGGTAGAGATAAACTCGTCGATGCAGGTAGTAGCGGGAGCTACGACCTCGGGAGTCTTTATGTTAAGCTTAGCGCAATCCGCAAAGAACGCATCGGTGTAGAACTTGGCGATCTCAAGAACGCTCTTGTTCTCACGCTTTGCTCCCTTGAGCATCTTATCCTCTCCCGTATCAGCGTCACTTGACAGATGTCCCACGTCGGTTATATTCATAACTCGAGTCACGTCAAGCCCCGTGTAGCGAAGGTACTTTTCGAGAACGTCCTCCATTATATAGCTGCGCAGATTTCCTATATGAGCGTAGTGATACACAGTAGGTCCGCAGGTGTACATAGACACCTTGCCGGGCTCATTGGGAACAAACTCCTCTTTTCTTCTTGAAAGCGAATTATATATATACATTTTTTCTTCCTCACTTTTTCTTTTTCTTTGATCTTACGTCTTCAAGCTCTGCCTCAAGAGCGGCAAGCCTATCCTCTAAGCGCTTTATCTCCTGAGCCACAGGGTCGGGGATGTGTATCTGGTCAAGATCGTCCACCCTTACTCCCTGCCTTTTTACTACCTTTGCGGGAATTCCGACCGCGGTACAGCTTTCGGGGAGCTGTTCAAGAACCACAGCGTTTGCCGCTATCTTGGTGTTGTCCCCGATATAAAACGGACCGAGGACCTTAGCTCCCGCGCCAACCATCACGTTATTGCCGAGAGTGGGGTGACGCTTGCCTACGTCCTTACCCGTACCTCCGAGCGTAACCCCCTGGTAGATAGTGCAGTTATCACCTATCTCAGCGGTTTCACCTATTACCACACCCGTACCGTGGTCAATAACCAATCCCTTGCCTATCGTAGCACCAGGGTGTATCTCAATACCTGTTATCATCTTAGCCGTCTGGCTTATCGCTCTTGCGGAAAAATAGTGTCCCTTTACGTGGAGCTTATGAGCCACCCTATAAACTATAAACGCGTGAACGCCCGAATAGAGCAACAGCACCTCGGCATCACTCCTTGCGGCAGGGTCACGCTCCCTGACTGCCGCGACGTCCTCTCTGACCGATCTTACAAGATCAGCCGTGCCGCGCCGTGCCTTATCTATATACTCGCACGCAATGTCAAGCCAGATATTATCACTGTATTTTTTTGTTTTCTTCTTAGTTATCTTTTTTGCAGAACTCATATATTCCTCCAAAAAACAAAAATGCGCCCCGTGCCAATAGCACAGAGGCGTGTAACCGCGGTTCCACTCTGCTTCGGATTTAAAAAACCCCTTTGATCTCCTTAACGCGGAAAATACGTGCGCACAAAAGCGCAAGATCTCCAAGGCGCACAAGCCGACTCCTCATATCTCCGCTCACAGCCACCGACGGAAATTCTCTGCTTTCGGGTCTTCGGTTTTTTCCTTTTCACCGATCTACCTTTATATTATACACATATTTCTGCCTTTTGTAAATAGTTTTTTGAAAATTTGTTTTCTCCGCGCATTAAGATACCCCGCAGGCAATGTCTGCGGGGTAGTGCCTATTCTAATGATTCAAAAAATGTGCGAAAAGGGGTTTTGTCGTCATCGTGAAGCACAAACCTGCTATGGTATCCTATGTCGCAAGCGGTTCCTCTATATTACACGCAAAGAGAGATAGGCAAAGAATAAAGCATAAAATTAAAGATATAAGTTTTTTCATAATCTACCTTCTTTCACTTTAGCCCCGCCACGAAGTCGTGCTTGCGGGGATGTTTTACTGTTCTTCAAACAAGTACGGAGCTAATTCCTCCAAGCTTCTTACATCGTGTACCGTAACCCTTGCCATTTCACCGCTTTCTATACCATAGGAATACATATCATCCGCGATAGCAAAAAAATCTTTGAGAGGGAAAAGATATTTTCCATAAGAATCATTCTCGGCTTTATTGATATATCCGTCGTACAAAATATAATCACCGATATTTGTGGAGAAATAAATCCAAAAGCTTGTAGAATAATACGAAAAGTGCTGAATTAAAGCGTAGGAATAATAAACCTCTACCGCTTCATCAAAAACCAATTCGGGGTGAAGCGCATATTTGAAATGGTCATAACCTTCTTGCTTTAGGTCATACACTTTGTAATTGGAGTAAACCTCGTCGTCATCAAATTTATCCGGCAAAAGAGTTATATATGACAATTCATTATCCCCGTTCGATACCATATACGCGATTTTATTGGTTTGAGATATTGTATAAAGAATACTGTGAGTAGAAGCAAAATATAAATTCGGATTACAAAAATACAATTTTACAACGTCACTTTCAAGGTCATCCGAAACATCCAATTTTTCCTTAGGATAAATATTGACCGAATCAAATGACTCTAAATAATCGTCGTAAGGATTATATTTTATCGGTTCTTCAAGAGAGGCAAGAAAATCATCCATATTCATTTTATCGGTATATGTTATTTCATACCAACCGTGTGAGGGAATGGATATTTTATTGTCGTAATAATATAAGAATATTTCCGTCCCGTCTTGGTAGGATAACACAAAATATGTCCAGACAAGATCTTGCGTTGGAGTGTACGTTTCCTTTAAATTAAGACCTTCAAGATAATTTATAACCTTTTGAATAGATTCTGCATTATATGTCAAATCATATTTTTTGGTTGTATATTTAACACCTCCTGCAACGGTAACAGAGTTGAGAGGTTTTTTCTCTATTAAAGCTGATAGTTTCTCTAACTTGTCATCTTCGGGAGTTTTTTGGCTTGTGCCGCTTGAACTGCTTTCCGGTTGCTGTGTTAAATTGCTTTCTTTAGTAGTTTTGCTACCTGATGTATTACACGCAAAAAGGGATAGGCAAAGAATAAAGCATAGAATTAAAGATAACAGTTTTTTCATTTTTGCCCTCCTTTCATTTTAGTTCCCGCGTCACAGCAGATATACTGCGGGGGCTTCTTACCAGTTAAAATCAAGCAATTCTACAAGTGCTTCTCTTTGATCACTAATGTCGTAGTAAAGCCGAGATAATCCTAAAACCGAATTATCTTTATGATCTTCGTTTGGTAAAAGTGAAAAATCTACATAGGTTTTATCGGTAAAACGAATTTCAACAGAGTTGATACCTGCCCCGGTTAATGGCAAACTTGATTCACTTACACTGTTATTCAGATCAAGGTTTTCAAAAAAAGCTCTGATAGAATTCGTTTTATCTTTATCCCGATAAGTAACCGTTGTTCGTGGCTCTCCATTTTCTCTTATATCTACTTCTACATACGCTATTTCTTTGTTGGGAATATCTATACGACCATTTTCAACCTTAAGTTTTATGAAGTTGACTGCATCTATATCTGTGTTGTCAACTTTATTTTTATACAGTTCTTCAAATAACTCGATAGGAATTTTTGCATTGTCAGCATCGTCATAAACGATATAATACCATACGCAGGTATCTCCATCAAATATTCCTATGCTTTTTCCTGAGGTCATAAGGCGAAAGATTTCTCCGTACTCATACACAAAAGAATAATATAAAATATCCATAGCTATTACGGGTCGTTCGCTACCATTTGCGCTATCATCTTTCGGCATTAGAACCAAATCATCCAGATAATCAAACAAAATACCTATCTCGGAGATGTCATTATCATTATAAACATAGTATTCAAGAGTTCTTACACCTTTAGGAAAATTATCAGTTTTTATAGAAATGCTTCTCAACCCCTCTGTTTTTAAAAAGTCCGCGAGGTACACTGTTTTTTCTTCCGTATCGATATCATTTTCAAAGGTGACACTGCTTTCGGTCGTCTGTGTTCCCGTAGTTACCTCGGTCGTGTTGAACTCTTGGGTATTACATGCAAAGAGGGATAGGCAAAGAATAAAGCATAGAATTAAAGATAACAGTTTTTTCATTTTTGCCCTCCGTAAATAAAGAAAAAAGACACAGGCATAGCTCTGCTTTGAGCCACGCCTGTATCAGATCGGGTCTGTATATTCTTTATCCTCAGGCATTGGCTGTCTTTGGATAATATGTTATTTCTTGATATTATTATATCATAGACTTGGAGCTTTGTCAACAGCCATTATCACTTGACAGATCCAGGCTGTTTTAGCTCCTTTCCTCTCTTTCTTCCATAGTATACGCACCCCACTCCGAAAAGCACAAGGCTTGCGGTGGCGAACGGGGTCGCGGGCATATACAAAAAGGATGATATACTTCCCTCACTGAAGCATGCGCTCAATCCAAAAAGCTTTGTAAAAGCAAGCATAAAGGCTATATTCAAGGTAGCAGCGCATATTTTTGATATAAAATACGGCTTTAGTGAAAATCGGTGCTCTTTGCATATTCCAACGAACTGAAAAGCCACCGAGAGTCCCGACCATCCCGTAATTGCCGCCACTGCTATAATTGCCGCTTCAGGAGAAAGACGCGATGCCTCGCTCACTCCCCCTGTCATCTCTAAAAAGCCGAAAAGAAGCGCTGATACGGCATCGGGCAGCTCCGCCCGCTGCGCGAAGTAACGCAGATATCCTATGACCGCAGAAAAAAATATCACAAAGGCGCAGATCGTCATAACGCTCCCCGCAGCCTCCCCCACTGCCCTTGTCAAGGAGTCTATAAATCCCTCTCTCGCTCGGCAGGGCGTGTTCCCACCGCCATGAAAAAATTCATTTTTCCTTTTTTTCGCCCTAAAATACGCTCTGCCGAAAAGTCCAACTACCGCTGAGGACAGTATACAGGAGCCGTAGAGAGCCACACCGATGCTTTGCGAGCCGAAAAGGCTTACTCCAACGGCGCTGATAAGAAAGGCGGAGCTGGGGTTATTGCAAAAGCAAAGTATATGCTCGGTCTCGCCTCGGCTTATCCTACCCCTCTCATAAAGCGATATCGCGCTTCTGCTGCCTATAGGAAATCCGCACAGAAAGCCGAGCATCAATGCCACCGAGCCCTCACGCGACAGATCGAAAAGCTTTGCGAAAATTATGCCCAGATACCGCCCCACGAGCTCTGCCGCCCCCGAGGATATCAAGAGTTCGGAAAAGACCATAAACGGAAAAAGAGAGGGTATCACAGTGCTTACGCATATCCTCATGCCCTCGCTCATAGCCTCGATAGCCACATCGGACAGCGCAAAGGTCATGATCATAGCTACGACGCTCATAACGCAAAAAAGTATCTGCCCACGCGAAAGTCCCTGCATCACATCGCTTTTTCCCCTTTCGGTCATTATGCTCTCTCACCTCGCATAAAATAAAATTGCATCACTAAATCTTACAGTAAAAGGCATGCAAATATGCAAGGAGAAGCTATGAAAAATAACGAAAAAGGACCTCTTTCGGAGCGCATATGCCACGCACTAGACATTCCGTGCGAGGCACTCCCAAAAAAGAGCTATATTGAAATACACGGTCGAAGCGCTATCAAAATAGTTGGCGGTGGGGCTATTTTGCTCTACTCACCCGAGGAGATACGTATCGCCCAAAAAAAGAAGGGAGAATATCTCTCGGTAAAGGGCTATGCTCTCTGCTGCTCGTCCTATAATATGGGGGCTGTGGGAATAGAGGGTAGGATCAGTTCGCTTTCCTTTGAGGGGGACACGGATGAAAGGTAAATTCAAAAGGGGACCACACCCCTTCCGTTTCATTTGCGGCTATACCGACATAAGCGTAAACGAGGATAATATTGCGGCTGTGCTTAATATATGCCGCGAGCAGGATATAAATTATTACGAGGCACTCGTGCGCGAGGGAAAGGGGTATATCCGCCTTTCTTTTTTCGCTTTTCTCAAGCTCAAAAGAGCTTTATCGACGTTGGGCATAGATCACCGCGAGCTTGGAAGCTTTGGGCTTCCCGCTTTGCTTGCGCGCCACAGGGGTCGGCTGGGAATACCCGTGGGGATCATTCTCGCGCTCGTTATGATAATAGCGTCGGAAAAGGTAATATGGGACGTACGGGTAGAGGGAACGGAGCGCCTGTGCGAGGAGGATATAATCGAAACGCTTGAGGAGTGCGGACTTTCCGTGGGAAGCGTGAAATCCTCTCTGAATCTATCGAAGATCGAAAATCAGGTA
>JAZSJE010000065.1:0-2899 GCA_045534135.1 Eubacteriales bacterium | reverse complement strand
ATGCTGTGTCAAGTCATAGTCGGTACGGTCAGCAACGCCCCAAAGCTCGCCCCATCCAAACGGGAACAGGAACTCAAAGTCGGTGGTTGCCTTGGAATAGAAGCAAAGCTCCTCGGGATCATGGTCACGGAGTCTGATATTCTCCTCCTTAAGACCGATAGCCAGGAGCCAATCGCGGCAGAAGCTACGCCAGTAATTGAACCATTCAAGATCGGTTCCGGGCTTGCAGAAGAACTCAAGCTCCATCTGCTCAAACTCACGCACACGGAAAATGAAGTTACCGGGGGTGATCTCATTACGGAAGGACTTACCTATCTGCGCAATACCGAAAGGAAGCTTCTTTCTTGTTGTTCTCTGTACGCTTACAAAATTAGTAAAGATACCCTGAGCTGTTTCGGGACGGAGATAAACTGTGTTCTTTGCGTCCTCGGTAACACCCTGGAAGGTCTTAAACATAAGATTAAACTGACGGATGTCGGTAAAGTTATGCTTTCCGCAGGTAGGACAAGGAATATTATGCTCCTCTACGAAATCCTTCATTTCCGCATGAGAAAAGGCATCAATAGGCTTAGGAAGTACAAAAGAATTCTCCGCGCACCAATCCTCAATAAGCTTATCTGCTCTGAAGCGCTCGTGGCACTCGCGGCAGTCCATAAGGGGATCGGAAAATCCTGCAAGGTGACCCGAAGCTACCCATGTCTGAGGATTCATAAGAATAGCGGCATCAAGTCCTACGTTGTATTTGTTCTCCTGAACGAATTTCTTCCACCAAGCCTTTTTTACGTTGTTCTTAAGCTCAACGCCAAGAGGACCGTAGTCCCATGTGTTTGCAAGTCCACCGTAAATTTCAGATCCGGGGAAAATAAAGCCTCTCGTTTTACAAAGAGCGACTATTTTGTCCATTGTCTTTTCTGTGTTCTTCATTGTTTTTTCCTTCTTTCGTTTTTTGCAAATAATAAACAGTAATATTTTATCACAGTTATGGATTATTGTCAACCGATTTTATCAAGTTCCCGCAATGCTCATTTTGCGAACAAGCACATCTGGGGATCCATAGACCGTAAAAGTCGTGGCTATTGAGAATTTAACCTCATTTGAAAGCGCCTCAATGTTTTTCAAAAGCTCGAAGAAATTGCCTGCTATCGTAAAGGATCTCACCGCTTCGCACTTCTTTCCGTCCTTGACTCTGAAGCCAAAGCTTTCGATGGAAAAGTCACCTGTCACGGCATTCGCACCCGCATGCAGCCCTTTAAGCTCTGTGATATAAATTCCGTCGCCCATTTTTTTAAGCAGCTCATCCTCCGAATATTCACCGCCCTTGATATAGAAATGATAAGGCGCGATCTCTACGTCTGAGGTATAACCGCCTCTTTGTCCGTTGCCTGTGCTTTCCTTGCCAAGCTTGTCGGCACTCGCGATATCATAAAGCAGAGTTTTCAAAACTCCGTTTTCTATAACGTTTTTGGTGTAGGTAGCAACGCCTTCACCATCAAATCCTGTTTGCATACGGCTTCCCTCATAAAGAGGATCATCAATAAGCGTTATGCAAGGTGCAGCTATCTGCTCCCCCTCCTTGCCCTTAAGCAAGGAAAGACCGAGATTTGCCTGTCTGCCTGAGAACACAGGACAAAACGCAGAAAGCAGGCTTCTCATTCTCTCTCCGTCTATTATAACATCATATTTCCCGCTTTCTATATCAGAGGCGCCTATTTTCATCAAGGCTTCTTCGGTCGCCTTTCTTGGCATATCCTCAACCTCATCACCAAAAAGTCCCTCCGCAATAGCTATACCGTACTGAGATTCTCCATCCTTTTCAACTACAGACTGAACAAAGGAAAGCGACGTGCCTAAGTCATTTGAAAGACATAATCCGTGTGAATTGATCAACTCCATACGCACTCTCGCGCGGGTCGCGCCCGTCTGTGAGCTTTCCGCTATATATTCGCTCTGCCTATTTGTTTTATCCAAAAGCTCAAGCGAGCGGGATTTGAGCGTAGCCGCACTTTCCGACGGTATTGCAGGAAGATCGGGAGTGGCGTAATGATCAGCGCCAGCATATATCACAGCCTTATCATCTTTTTCAATAAATCTCGCGTTATTAATAGCCCTTTGTACTAACGCTTTCATTTCCTGCTCGTCAAAAAGCTCGGTCGCTGCGCGTCCCATCTTTCCATCAACTATGCAACGGAAGCAAACTCCACCACTGACCTCGGAGGAAAAAGAGGATATTTCACCCTTTAATGTTTCGGTAGATACGCCCTCACTTTCCATGAAAAAGATCTCGTATTCCTCAAGACCTACCTTTTGGGCTTCGTCAATAAGAGCGTTTTTTACTGCATCAAAATTCATATAAAAACCTCCTTATCTTCCACCCACAGTTATTTTCTTGACACGGATAAGCGGCTGTCCAACGTCAGTAGGAACGCTTCCGCTGCTTGATCCGCACATACCCTGCCCTGTGGCAAGATTTTGTCCGACCATATCTATATCCTGAAGTATCTTAGATCCCGTTCCAATGAGTGAAGCACCTCTTACCGGCTCACATATCTTTCCGTTGCGAACCATGTATCCCTCGGTAACCGCAAAGTTAAATGCGCCTGTCAGAGGATTTACAGATCCTCCTCCCATTTGCTTTGCGTAAAGTCCGTATTCAATAGAAGCTATTATATCTTCATTTTTATCGGGTCCGTTATCTATAAAAGTATTCGTCATACGCGACGTAGGCTCATATCCGTAATTTTGTCTACGACTGTTACCCGTCATTGGCATACCCATTCTTCTTGAGCCAAGTCTGTCGACCATATAGCCCTTAAGAATTCCGTTTTCAATAAGCACGTTTCTCTGCGTAGGCGTTCCCTCATCATCAATATTTACCGAGCCCCAAGCGCCTGCTATCGTA
>JAZSJE010000142.1:0-11442 GCA_045534135.1 Eubacteriales bacterium | reverse complement strand
GTATCCTGAGTAGTGGCATCCTCTTTTTTCTCCTCCTCTGTGCAGCCCGCAAAGCAAATAAGCATAGCAAGCGCAAGCATCAGAGCCAACAGTGTTCTTTCCAAATTTTTCATTTTTCTTTTTCCTTTCGTTTTGTGTTTTGATTTATTTAACAAAAGGATAAAAACAAAAGCGCCCCTCCGAGCGCTTGCATAACGATAAAGAGATACCCTGCCGTATCTCATATCCGCAAGCTCTCCTTTGCCCAAGAGCCTCCTGTCACGTCACAGAGCGATAAGCATTCCGACTTATATAGCACTAAAATGCCATAATTACGGTAATGGCTGTTGCCGCGGATTTGCACCGCGATTTCCTTATCCCCGAAAATACCGTCCAGCAGCATTTCCGATTGAGAGGGTCAAGCCCTCCCCGAGCTGTGTTTATTCCTTTGTGTTCAAGATTATATCATTCCGCCGAGGGAGCAGCAGTCTGTCCCGAAAGATATTCAAAAAGCTTCTCGTCGGGAGCAAGCTTTATCATAAGCGGCTCGTCACATTCTGTAGCAAGAACGTAGCACATGCTACTTGGCGCCATATCCTGGTAGTAGTTAAAAACACTTCTTTTTTCAGCCCTTGCACTCTCGAGAAGTCTTTGGCTTTTTATCTTATCGGTATCATTTCTCTTGTCGAGGATATATACCTGTTCTACATTCTTAAGCGAGATACGGCAGACCGTGAGTTTCCTTTTGCCCGAGCTCAACAGCTCAACAACTATCAGATCAAGAGTACCGTCCTTCTTTTTTTCTATGGCATACGCATAGCTTTTGGTGATATATTTGACGGTTATATATATGATAGCCGAAAGACAGGCAAAGCCCAAAAGCTGAAGCATCCAACGGTATGGCATCTCACGGAAAACCGACGGGATCAAAAACATCAGCGCGGCTATACTGACAAGGATCATAACTATTCCTGTTATTTTTTTGAAATTTTTTCGTGCCGCACATTCATAAAGAATCATTCTTTCACCTAAAACCCTTGAAATTTTAACAATTTAATGATATAATTATCTGGATATATTCATTATAGCCGAAAGGAGAGCCTATGTCAAGAGCTTGGGTAATTTTTAAACGAATAGGCAAACTGTTTAAGTTTCTCATACTGTGCATTGTTATAACAGTTATTATACTTCTTATATGGAGAGTCACCACAACGGGAATGCCCGACGGAATAGAGGACCTCGCCCCTAACGCCAAGCTTAAAGCAGCGTATGCTCAATCCGTCAAGAACGGAAAGGAGCTCTATATGTTCGAACAGGAATATGACCCTCTCAGCCGCGGAAATACGGCAGGGTATTTCGGAGTGCCAGAGGTCAGCTTTATTCCATCTGCCAATCAAGCACAGATAGTTTTCAGATATAACAACAGCACGATAAAATCCTTGGCAACAGACTATTCCCTGAAGGCTATACCCGAGCGCGAGGCTGAGCTTTTTGACGTTTCCCTGTTACTCTACGTAGGTGAACGCCCCAAGGATACCTCAGAGGATATCTCCAAAGATGAGTCCACACTGCAGACGATACGTATAAAGCCAAGCAAGGGCGCAAAGCGTGAAAACACCTCGCTCTACAACTTTTACAGATACACCTTCGATTTTGAAAACGCAAGCACACCCGTTTCGCTCAAGGAGCTTTTGGCAAGTGAACAGCTGGTAGCAATACACGTTCAGATATATTATAATGCCGACGTCGATTATGCCAAAAACCCATACGGTGCTCTTTGTATATACGATTACAGACATATAAACAAGACAGTTGAGCTGAACAGCGATGAGGAGGAGGCTCTCAAGGGCTGATATGGAGCAAAAAAGATTCACAAAAAACGACAACGCATTTATATGCGCTCATTGCGGCAAGCAGGTAGAACCGATGGGCAGCAGCTCAAGAAACCACTGTCCGTTCTGCCTTTACTCGCTTCACGTTGATGTAAACCCGGGTGACCGCGCCAACGAATGTGGAGGACTTATGAGGCCAATACGCTCAGAGCCCGATCCGAAACGAGGATTTATAATAATACATAAATGCGAAAAATGCGGAGAGATACGCAGAAACAGAGCCGCGCTTGATGCAAAAACGCAGAACGACAACCGCTCTCTGCTTATAAAGCTGACGGTGGGAGAGAGCATATAAGGTAGTTACCCAAAAAACTTAAATTTTTTTCAAAAAAGACTTGATTTTTATTTTTTCTTGTGATATAATAGTCAAGTCGCATGGAGAGATGGCTGAGCTGGTCTAAGGCGCACGACTGGAAATCGTGTGAACGCTAATACCGTTCCGTGAGTTCGAATCTCACTCTCTCCGCCAAAAAAACAACACCCCGCAATAGCGGGGTGTTGTTTTTTTGCCAGAGGGTACAGGAAGAGCGCACCCCTGCAAAGCAGGATCGAGTTCGCATTCGCGACCAACGGGCGCGAATCTTCGCCGCAGGCGAATATCTCACTCTCCCAGCAAAGCTCACCCCTTGCGGGTGATGATTTGATGGGAGCCTCCCAAGGGATCCCGCAATAGCGGGGTGTTGTTTTTTTGCCAGAGGGTACAGAAAGAGCGCACCCCTGCGAAGCAGGATCGAGCACACATAAAAAATTTACTCGGTACAAACTTCGTCAAAAAGTTCGTCAAATTTTCAGCTCAAAAAGACCTCTTTTTTCAAGAGATCTCTTTTTTAGTTCAGGAACACCTAAACAAATATCAAAAAACCGATTTTAAAGGAATTTAGCACCTCTAAATTTCAATCCTTTAAAATCGGTTTTTTATTTATTCAACACTTTCCTTTTTTCTGAGCGCAAGCAACAAGGCGATAGCCGCGATCATAAATACAGCAGCGGTACCCATGGCACTTGCTATGCATCCCGCTCCCTTATCCTCGCGTAGCGTCTGCTTTTCGGAGCCTGTCTGCTCTGCTGTAGGCTCAGTGCTTACCTGCTCAGCGGTGGTTTCGGTGGCCTTTTCTGTACTGACCTCGGTCTTTATCGGCTCTTTATATCCGCAAAGCTCGCAAGTTCCATTGGTAAAGCTATGCGTTGATCTATCCTTTGGCACACCACATACAGTACATTCGTACACATGGGCAGTAGCATCGTATTTCAAAGTGTATACATGCATCTGCCCCCCGCAGTCGGCACACGCTCCGTCAATGTCGGGTGTATGCCCGATCTTTTCAAGCTCCTTACCACATTTTTCGCAATACTGCCAGTGATATTCACAGTCGGAGCTTATCTTAAAATCATGCTCGGTATAATCGCATTTATCACATTCGCAGTCAATAAGATTATGAGGCTTCTGCTCGGTAAGCTCGCACATCCTGCATTTAAGCGAATGGCTATCCGCATCATAACCTGAGAGCTTCTCGAATACATGCTCATGATAGCCGCACTCACTGCACTTCTCATCTACCATACTGTGCGCGAGCTTTTCGGTAATATAGCCGCACTCACATTCGCTCCAGTGTTCCTCCGCATCATTTCTATCAATATCGAAAACGTGCTCTGACGCAAGTCGCTCAAATCCGCAGAAGCAATACTCATAATGCCCTGCCTCATTTATATTATCGGCAAACGAGTGCAGATCCTTACTGAGAAGCTCTATCTCTCCACACGCGCACTTTTTGTAATGCTCATTTTCATCGTACGTCAGCCGATAATCATGCGTGTGAAATTTATTGAATTCACCGTCAATGATGATCCTTGAAAAATCGCAGTAGGAAACATTCAGGTCGGTAGCGACCGATATCCCGTCAACGATTCCGCTGTCGGTAAACTGCCACATCTTAACGTTTTCGTTATTACTGCTGATCGCAGGGCGATCGGACGCAACGGAATATCCCTGCTCAGGTGTATATTCCGCATACGCGAGCTTGAAGTTAGCCTGCCAGAGCGAATATCCGCTTATTTTATCCGCTGGCAGAATGACCGTATTAAACCAATTGGTGTTAGCATACACCATAGCGTAATAGCCGTTTTCCTCCAATATTTTGCAAAAGGTCTGACATGCTTCGGCTGCAAACGGCGTGATATCAAATCCGTCCTCGGGATCTCCCTCCTCCGCATCGAAAACTATCGGGAAAGAAAACGTAGCCGGATATTGGTCGAGAATGCCGACCACCATGTTTGCTTCCTCTTTAACCGCTTCCACGTCCTCGGCATAGCTGAAAAAGTAAGCTCCAACATGTATTCCCTGCTCTGTAGCCCCCTTGACGTTGGCTTCAAATTTGGAGTCAAGAACGTAATCCGAAGTATTTCCCGCGCGAGCGCAGATCCTGATCATAGCAAACTGCACACCTGCCGCCTTGACCTTTGCCCAATCTATACTGCCGTTATATTCAGATACATCAATTCCAACCATTATCTCGGAATCCTCCGACGTAACCTCATCTTCAGCATTTGCGAAAGCAGAAAAATTAACAGCCGCCATCAAAGTGAAGCAAACAACTGCAAACGATGCTATTTTCAAAAAGAGTCTTTTGTTCCTTTTTCTCATTTTTCCCCTTTGCGTGTTCTCAAATTTCCCTGATCGTCAACAGAGATCTCTCTTTGCTTTGCGCTTAAGAGCTCAGGGTACGCCACGAATTTAATTATATTTCTATCTCAGCGTATATTCCAAAATGGTCGGTCGGGAATTTCCCGTCAACCAGCTCGTCAATTATCTTCAGGCTTACGGGCTTTACCTTGCCGTTTATAAAGCAATAATCTATATGCTCATCTCTCTTTACAGAAAGATCGTAGCCATGGTATGTGCTTCTTCTGTCATTTGCGGTCAGCCCGTTAAGGTCGACAAGCCTTTTAGTCATAGCCGCATATGCGGGAGATGCGGGATTCATGTTAAAATCACCCGTCGCAAATGTGGGAAGATCGGATATCTTCTCAGCATAATCAGCGATAAGATTTACACTCTTTACCTGCCATTCGTCGCCAAAGCCGAGGTGTGTATTCATAAAGGTAAACTCCTTGCCGCTTTCCTTATCGCGCAGGATAGCATACTCACAAGTACGGTTATGAGCAAGAGTATCCCATCCGCCCGACATAACCTCAGGAGTGTCGGACAACCAGAAGCAACCCTTCTTTACACATTCGAATTTATCCCTTTTCCAAAGCATAGGGGCCGACTCAATGTGTCCCGTATCTGTACGGTATACGTTGAAAAACTCGTACTTTTCTCCGTAATATTTAGCTATATGCTTCTCCCAAATAGGAGTATATTCCTGAAAGCCGATAACGTCAGCATCATAAGGCTCGGTAACGGTGCTGAGTCTTGGCGCTCTCTCCGCGACCGAATTTCCGTCCTTATCATCGCAACAACGTATATTAAAGCTTATTACCTTAAGTTTCATACTAACCTCCGCAAATAAAATTTATATACATATTTTAGCAAAAATCGTTCAGCATGTAAAGCCTTTTTTTGAAAAATTTCTTGCTTTGTAAAATTTTATCTGACATAAAATAATAATTCAAGCTAAAACTAAACTTGAGCGGACAAAACCGTTCCGAAGGAGGAATAAACAAACTATGTTTATGGATAAAATTGCGCTTTTTCTTACCATTGTAGGTGCGTTGAACTGGGGTAGCATCGGTCTTTTCCAATTCGACGCAGTTGCATGGATCGGAGGCGGACAGGACGGTCTTATAAGCCGTATAATCTACACCGTAGTCGCTCTTGCGGGAGTATGGTGTATATCTCTGCTTTTCCGCACACGCGAGAGATTTGAAGCGCTCGACGAATAGAAAGATATCCCCCGCACCGCGGGGGATATCTCATTTCTCTTTAATTACGTTATTGGTCAGCAAAAACTCGGTAGTCTTATCGAAGAGCATAGAGGAATATATTTCGTCAGCCATATTTTCGCTCACGTATTCCGCGCTGTATCCGTAAACCGATACGTATTTATCTACGTATTTATCAAAAAGCCTGAGCTTTTCATCCTCGGTTATGCTTATGCCCTCAAGCTTTACTATAACGGCATACACCAGGTCGCTCTTAGTAAGCGCTCTCGCCTCGGCAATAATATTTTCCCGCGCATTCTCGAGCATTGTGTCTATCTCACTATCTGACATTCCGTCCTTCTCTGCCCTGTATCTGTACTCCGCCTCAAGCTGTGATCTGTAATATTCTACCTGCGAGGTGGGAAATTCCTTGATCTTAAAATTGCTCTCTACGGCATCCCACACCGCCTCATCACGGTTTTTTTCTCCAGACAAGATCTCGATAGACTTATATTTTCCTATCTCTATATATTTTTTGATCGCGTCAAGCTCCATTGCCATAAAGTCCTGCTTCTCTCCGCTCTCACCCTGCTGTGTTTCCTCAGCGCACGAGTAAAGCGAGAAAAGACAGAGCGACAGGCAAAGCAAAAGTAATACCGCGCATAAGATCCTCTTAAAACTTAACATAATAACAACTCCTTATGGATGTTAAAAAGAAACAGTAGCCCTTTGAATAAAGCTACTGTTTTCTTTATGATGATTACTTGCTCTCAACTTCGAGAACCTTTGCATCTGCGTAGTAACCGCATGCCTTGCAAACGCGGTGGCTTCTTACGAATTCGCCGCACTTAGGACACTTAGTCATACCGGGAAGTATGAGCTTCCAGTTGTTAGAACGTCTCTTGTCTCTGCGAGCCTTGGATACTTTTCTCTTTGGTACTGCCATAATCTACACCTCCTTGAAGCGTGTAAAACACAACTTTCAATTTATATAAATTTTTTATTTTTCGTCCTCGTCTTCGTCAAAGAAATGCGCAAGCACTGCAAGTCTTGGATCTATCTCCTTAAAACTGCACCCGCAATCCCCGTCACGCTTAGGCTTACCACACTTAGGACAAAGTCCCTCGCAATCCTCTCCGCAGAGCAATCTTGTCGGAAATCCGAGCAACAGCTCCTCACAAAGAGGCTCATCCACGTCAAGCTCATGACCGCTGAGCACCACGTACTCGTCAACAAGCTCCTCCAGCCTTTCGTCGTCAATTGTTCCTTCGGCTGCCACTGTGCGTTCAAAGTCAAGAGAGAAAACTCCGTCAACAGGAGCAAGACATCTCGCGCACTCTCCGTGATAAACCAATTCTGCCCTGAGGCGGAGTCTCATATAACCGCTGTTGTCCGTAAGGACTCCTGTTACGTGAGCATCCTCAAATTTGACGCCGTCAAGCTGCTCGGGCGAAAGCATATAGTCGATATCTATTTTTTTAACTTCTCCTCGTAGAAGCACGGCAACATCCACGACCATATGACCTCCTTTGCGCCTTTGGGATCACGCATTTATACCTCGACATAAAATGCGACATTACATATTATAATTCATTTTAGTTCGCTTGTCAATAGTTTTTTTAAATATTCTTTTAGAAGAAAACATTTTTGGACTCTTTTTCACAAAATCACTTTACTTTTGTCCCTTCTCTGTGATAAAATAACAATAACGTTATGTTTTCGGAGAACTATTATGACTAATAACCTCTCAAATCTTAAAGTCCTATCCTTTGCTTGCGAGCAGGAGGCGCTATCGCTTATGCCAAAGCGCCCTGTCCGCTCAAACAAGGGTGACTTTGGCAGAGTCCTTTGCGTATGCGGATCCTACGGCATGGCAGGCGCGGCGTATCTTTGTGCCAAGGCAGCATACAGAAGCGGAGCGGGACTTGTTGAAATATTTACGCACGAGAGCAACCGCACGATATTGCAGAGCGCGTTGCCTGAGGCTATAGTTACCACTTATTCCAACGGCTATACAAAAAACGACCTTCTTCCCTCTCTTGAGCGTGCCGATTGTGTCGTGGCGGGCTGCGGTCTGGGAATAAATAAGCTTTCAGGTGCAATAATGTCAGATCTTGTTCGCTTGATAGATGCAGAAAAGACACCCTTTATAATCGACGCGGACGGGCTTAACATAATCGCGCGCAGCGCTGTTTTGTTAAAGTATGCGAAAAACGCTATCATCACTCCCCACCCCGCAGAAATGTCGCGTCTTACGGGAATTCCCGTCGGTGAAATACTCGACGCTACCGAAAAGACTGCCTCGGTTTTTGCAAAAAAGCATTCGCTTATCTGTCTGCTTAAGGATCACGAATCTGTCATTTGTGACGACTCCGAAATGATCTATATAAATAAAACGGGAAACAGCGGAATGGCAACAGGAGGCTCTGGCGACGTGCTTTCGGGGATACTTGGCGGAATTTTCGCTCAAAGCAAAAATTGCGACACGTCAAGGCTATGCCTCACGGCACTCGGTGCTTATATACACGGCAGATGCGGTGATATTGCCGCAGAGGAGCTTGGTGAGTACTCACTTATGGCAAGCGACATAATCGACGCGTTACCGAAGCTTTTGAAAAATAAAATATAAAAAACGCGGGCAAATGCCCGCGTTTTTTACAGTGTCCACTTCGTGTACATTATCGAAGTACGTATATCATTCTCGTATCTCTGGTAGTATACCGTCACCAAGCTTCCGTCGTCAAGCTCAACCGTCGAGGGATATCCCATATCTCCATCGGGTGCCTCAGACAGTATCAGCTCCTCACTGAAGCTCCTGCAACCGTCATGGCTTACCACTGCCCTCATTCCAAACGGAGCCTCGCGTCTTCCGTAGCTGACTATTACCGATCCATCGCTTCTGAGTAAAAGATGGGGTGGCGATCCGCTCAGCTCATACGAGCGTGGCTGGCTCCATGTCCTGCCTCCGTCGGTTGAATTGAGAAAATATATGGAAAAACCGTGATACACAAGTTCCCCGTGCGCACGTATTGCCGCAACAAGCTCACCATTCGGAAGCTCAACTATATGCGGCTCATGTATGTTGTCCACCGTCTGCCCCTCTGCCATAGGAAGCCTTGATACCTTCTCCCAGCTAAGACCGCCGTCAAAGCTCTCGTAAAGGAATATCTGTCCTCTGTCCTCCTCGGATATGGGGGTGCCGGATATTTCGTCTTTTGGGCTCACTCCAATGCTTTCCTTGCCAAGATACAACAATCTTCCGCTAGCAGTCATAACAGTTCCGTGAGGAGAGGATATCGGAACCTTTATAGGCTCGCTCCAGCTTCTTCCGTAGTCGTAGGATTTTTTCAAAAACGATCCCGGTTTTTCAGTTTCCTCTCCCATTTCGTCATAGGCAAAAAGGTATCCCTCTATCATCCTGCGAAAGATCGCGTTATCCTCCTTCGTATCCTCCAAGATCCAGTTTCTCCACTCGTTGGTGTACAGTCTTTTGGGGTGATTGAAATATGAGAGAAGCATTTCTCCGTTGCCAAGATAGGTAAGTCCCGCGTCGCGATCATCCATCCATGTATCGTTTATAATGCGAGGGCAGTCCCAGCTCTCGCCTCCGTCAAGACTCACAGACATAAGGTCCTTTCCAAAGGGGCAGACGTGGGATGCGCGATGTCCCGACCATGCAGCATAAAGAACTCCGTTTTCATCCCTACAGACGGTAGGCCACGCCTGATATTTGCAGGGTCCCTCGGTTGCTCTGTATATTATTCCTTTTTTTATTATTTTCATTGATTTCACCTCCAAATCAATATACGGTTTGATTTTACCACGCCAAAAAGCGCATGTCAATACCCGCTCGAAAACTTTCCGAATATATTAAATTTTTACCATCTAAATTAAAAAAAGACTTGAATTTAAAGCTGCTGTATGATATAATATTAAATTGATGTAATATTTTTACTTAACTCTTGACTTTTAGGAGGAACAATCTATGAAATACAAGGATCTTGCCCCAAAGCCCAACTTCTCGGAGATACATTCCGAGGTAGGAAGCTTCTGGAAGGACGAGAACATTTTTGAGAGATCTGTAAACAAGGTCGCTCCCGAGGTCGTTTTCTACGACGGCCCTCCTTTCCCCACAGGAAAGCCTCACCACGGTACAGTGCTGGTATCCTTTATTAAGGATATGATAGCCCGCTACTGGACAATGCGCGGATACAGCGTGCCCAGAGTATGGGGCTGGGACTGCCACGGTCTTCCTATTGAAAACCAGGCTGAGACCCTTATGGGTATCAATGATAAGAACGAGATAGAGAACTCTATCGGTATTGACAAGTTCAACGAGAAATGCTACGAGATAGTTTCTAACAATAACGACGCTTGGAGAGAATACATCGAGCAGATGGCGCGTTGGGTCGACTACGACAACGCGTATAAGACCATGAATCCCTCCTTCATGGAGAGTGTTATGTGGGCATTCAAGACCTGCTATGACAAGGGACTTATCTATAAGGATTACAGAGTAACTCCCTACTGTACTCACTGCGAGACCTCGCTTTCTATCTCGGACACCCGTGAGTCCGACTCTACACGCCCCCGTCAGGACAGATGGATAGCTGTAAAGTTTAAGACTCAGCTCACCGAGGCAGGAAAGCCCGTTTTCTTCCTCGCTTGGACGACAACTCCCTGGACCCTGCCCTCTAACCTCTGCCTGGCAGTAGGTGAAAAGCTCACCTACGCATTCGTTGAGGTAGGCGATGAGATACTCGTCGCGGGCAAGGATACCCTTCCCAACTTCAAGAACGTATTCGGGACAGAGCCTGTTATAGTTAAGGAATGTCAGGGCGCAGAGCTTGTCGGAAACACCTATGAGCCTCTGTTCCCCTACTTCGCTGATCTTGCCGAGAAGGGCGCGTTCAGAGTTGTAAGCGCGGATTACGTCGGAGCTGACGAGGGTGTCGGTATCGTTCATACCGCTCCCGCATTCGGTGAGGACGACTATTGGACCTGCAAGAACAACGGTATGCCTCTGGTCAACCCCGTTGACGCAAAGGGTAGATTTACCGAGGAGATCACCGACTTCTATCCTCTCCAGGGCGAAAAGACTGTTATCGAGATGAACCCCATAATTATCCGTTTCCTCTACGAGAACGGCAAGGCGGTTGCTGACGGCACCATCGAGCATAACTATCCTCACTGCTGGAGATGTAAACGCCCCCTTATCTACAAGGCAATGGACGCATACTACTTTGATATCGGCAAGATAAAGGACCGCCTTATCGAGACCAACGAGGAGATAAACTGGGTTCCCGACACCGTAAAGCACGGACGCTTCGGCAACTGGCTTGAGGGCGCGCGCGACTGGAATATCTCGCGTAACCGTTACTGGAGTACTCCTATTCCGATATGGAACTGTGACAATGACGCTTGCCGTCACCAAGAGGTGCTTGGAAGCGTTGAGGAGATCTACGAGAAATCGGGTATCCGTCTGACCGACCTCCACCGTCAGTTCATGGACAAGGTCACCTATACGTGTCCCAAGTGCGGCGGCACTATGACCCGTGTCCCCGAGGTTTTGGACTGCTGGTTCGAGAGCGGCAGCGTGCCCTTTGCTCAGAAGCATTATCCCTTTGAAAATAAAGAGTGGTTCGATAGCCACTTCCCCTGTGACTTCATCGTAGAGTACACCGGTCAGATTCGTTGCTGGTTCTACTAC
>JAZSJE010000150.1:0-9367 GCA_045534135.1 Eubacteriales bacterium | reverse complement strand
CATCTGCTTCCCTTTGACGGAATAGGTGATTGGAACGGAATTGCCGACAGACTGAAAAAGGCGGGATATAAGAACCACTTGACCTTTGAATTGACCAGAAATAATAAGCCTGAGCGCAATACACACGATAGATATGCTCACCTTGACCTTGAAGGATTTGCTTCGTTGGCCCTTGAAAAAGCGAAAAAATTCAGGAACTTACTTGAAACAAAATAAGGAGAATTTATGAAAAAAATTAGATTTATTGCCGTTCTTCTGATAGCATTGATGCTGCTCTCAATTCCTTCCTTTGCGGCTGAAAAGAAGGGAATAAGCTTTACCGCTGGCACAAAGTATACAGCGGCAAAGCCCTTTGCAAAAGCTCCCGTCACCTTTGAGGCGTGGGTGAATATTCCTACCTCTGTTACGGGACGTGGCGGAGTTATACTCGGTAGCTACGGTATGAACGATAAAAACGTAAACTTTGAAGTGACCGATAACGGCACACCGCGTTTTTATGCTAATAATGGCGCTATCGACGTAAAGTTTACGGGTGTATCTGTAAATACGGGTGAGTGGTTGCATCTCGCGATGGTATACAAGGCAACAGAGGGCGCAGTCCTTTGCTACGTAAACGGAGAGCTCAAGCAAACAAAGACCGTTAATTTCCATTCTACTCTCGATAACACAATGAAAATGTGCCTTGGAGGTGACCACCGTTCCGGCAACGAGCAGTATTTTAAGGGACAGATAGCTTCTGTTGCGGTATATTCCGACGAGCGTAGTGCGGCAGAGATAGCTTCCGATGTGAATTCCTACGGAAAAGACGATCTTCTGGCACTTTATGATACCTCCGTGCTTTCGGGTATCAATATACCTGACGGAAGTGAAAACGGCTACGATATGATCCGCAATGTTGTCTGGATAGACAGTGAGGATATTAGCCCGCTTCCCGAGTTCGCTTATTCCTTTGCTGTTATCGGAGATACTCAGAGAATAGCATACAATTACAAGGATCGCTTCGGTGAGATATACGATTGGATACTTGATAACGCAGAGGCTAACAAAACCAAGTTTGTAATGGGCCTTGGAGATATAACCGAAACCAGCTCGGATGAAGAGTGGACTGTGGCTATGAACGCAATAAAGAAGCTTGACGGAAACATTCCTTATTCCTTGGTAAGAGGAAACCACGACAGCGTTGAAACCTTTAACAACTACGTTAGATATGATGATTATAAGGACGTAATTGCGGGTAGCTATGAGGGTGATATGCGTAATACATATCAGAAGTTCTTGGTGGGTGACGTTAAGTATATGGTATTTACCCTTGATTACGGTGCTTCCAATAAGGTTCTCGCGTGGGCAAAGGAAATAATAGACAGCAATCCCGATCATAACGTAATACTTACTACACACGCGTATCTTTACAGAGATGGAACGACGCTTGATGCCGATGACGTATGTCCTCCCGCAACTACAGGCGGAAAGAACAACGGCGATCATATGTGGGATAAGCTTGCAAGTCAGTGCGAGAATATAGTTCTCGTTCTTTCGGGACACGATCCCTGCGACAATATTATAATGACCCAGGATAAGGGCGTTCACGGTAACACGGTAACTCAGATGCTTATCGACCCTCAGGGTGCGGATAATACCTACAGCGGTCTTGGCGCAGTAGCTATGTTCTATTTCTCAGAGGATGGCAAGGACGTAACAGTACGCTATTATTCTACCTTTAAGGATAAGTATTTTATGAACGACAGCCAGTTTAGCATGACGCTTGACGTAGTTGGTGACGATAACGTCAATGACGGTAACACCAATGATGACAATACCAATGACGAAAACAACGGTAATGTCAATGACAATCAGAACGGCACTCAAAACGATCAGAATGCTACACAGACGCCCGAGAATACCGACGGTACGGATACTCCCACAGACAGCAAGCCCGAGGCAACCGAGGACGAGAGCTCAGGTGGCTGTGGCTCGGTTATTTCTATAGGCGCGGTTGGTATAGTTGCGCTGACAGCACTTGGAATAAGCCTTGTCCCCTCCAAAAAGAGAAGATAAATAAAATACAAATAAGAATGCCCCGACAGATCTGATCTGTCGGGGCGTTTCTTATTAAAAAGAAATAAAATTATTTCAAATTCTTTTTTGCAAACATGCGTGTGCCAAGCAAAATGCAGCCTATGCTTATCAATATTGGCGCAATAAGAATATAAAGCACCTCGAGTGCGGTATAGCTGCTTGCTGAGCCTATAAGTGTAGATGTATAGATGTTTGAGGCATTCAAAAATTCAATGACACCGTAGCCTGCGCTGGAGGGATCAAGGAACATAGCTGCCGCCTGGAAGATAGCACCGATGATGGAAAGTCCAAGTGAAACAGCGAGGTAGAGCAGGATACATATACCCGTATTTTTGGAAACTGTCGCGATAAAGGTGGTTATAGCGGCAATCGCGAAATAAACAAGCATTTCAAATGCGAGAGAAGCAAGCAGATAGCCTAAGTCTGCCATTCCGAACGCGGACTCCTGATATGGGAAGAAGCAGAGTGATACTCCAAGCGTCAGCAAAGCGTGCAAGAGCATCAGTGAGCACATTACTGTGGCGGCAGAGAGCAGATGGGATATGAATATCGCGGTTCTTGATCTTCCGCTGATTATCTTATTTCGCACGGTTCCTTGGTTGAAATCCTTGCAAACCACGATAGCAAAAAGTATCGGCATGATAAGACCGAGATTGTCACCCGGGAGAAAGGCACTGAAGGTCATGGATTTTGCGCTCATCATGCCGCCCAGAAGCTCACCCATGTCAAGAAACTCAAAAAGAGCCTTGTTAAGCAACGGATTTATAAGAGCAAATACACCTGCGAGAATGCACGTGACCATAAAGAGCTTATCCTTGAGGATCCGCTTAATGTCCGCTAAATACAAATTACGCATGTCGGCCACCTCCCGTTATAGAAAGATAATATTCCTCAATGCTTGAACGGTGGGTATGCACCGCGGTGATAGTAATTCCCGCGGTGATCACCTTACCGAGAACAGCATTAAGATCAATATCTCCCTCAATTCGCACACCTTCATCAATAGGGAACAGGGCGGTGGCGTCAAAATCGGCAGACAGCAATTTAACGAGAGCCTCGCGGTCGGTAGTCTTTATCACCAGCATATGAGTACAAACGCTTTCAAGCTCCTGCGCCGAGATCTCCTGTATAAGCTTGCCCTTTGAGATGATCCCGTATCTTGTTGCGACAAGAGCCAGCTCGGTTAAAATGTGAGAGGATATAAGAAAAGTAATGCCCATATCACGGTTTAAATGCAGTATGAGCTCACGTATATCTACTATGCCCGCGGGGTCAAGTCCGTTCATCGGCTCATCCAGAATAATGAATTCTGGATCTCCCAGCAGAGCCATTGCGATCCCAAGACGCTGACGCATGCCGAGCGAAAAATTGCCCGCCTGCTTTTTGCTCTCCCACAGCTCACTAAGACCTACCGTATCCAGAGTTGCCTTGCATTTTTCCTTGTCACTGATGCCGAGGATACCGCACTGCATAAGCAGATTTTCCTTGGCTGACATATTGAGATATATAGATGGGGATTCTACAATAGCTCCCACACGGGCGCGCGCGGCAAGAATGTTTTTGTCGGTATTTTTTACGCCAAATAGGGTAAATTCTCCCTCGTCTGCAAAAATAAGACCTGTGATCAGTCGAATAACGGTGGTTTTTCCCGAGCCGTTTTCACCTACAAAGCCGTAAATATCTCCACGCTGTACGTTCATGGAAACACCGTTTAGCACGCGGTTTTTTCGATAGCTTTTTGTAAGTCCTTGGGCTTGAAGCACGTATTCCATAGAAGCTCCTTTCATTTATTTAAGATCCTTGAATACAGTATACCACAAAGTAAGTTAGAAGGCAACAAACTTTTAGTTGAATTTTTTGATTTTTCCGATCAGATAGCAAATAGCGAAGGCTATTATGTCTGCCGCGACCACAGTCGGTCCTACGGGGGTAGAGAACAGTATCGCTCCTATTATACCCATAATGGCACAAAGGACCGAGATGAACGCGGAGCATATTACTACCGATTTAAATCTTCTGGCGACTCTCATAGCCGACAGAGCGGGGAAGATCAGAAGCGCTGATATCAGCAGCGAGCCGACAAGATTCATAGCCAGAACGATTATAATAGCTGTTATAACGGCTATAAAGAGATTGTAAAGCGAGCTTTTTATTCCGCTTGCCTTTGCAAAGCTTTCGTCAAAGGTTACCGCGAATATTCGGTTATAAAACAGAACGAAAAGACCGATCACAGATACTGAGAGCACTATGCATAGGATCACCTCATAGGGTGCGAGCGTTATTATGGAGAATGAGCCAAAGAGGGTTGAGCATACGTCGCCCGCTACGTTTCCAGAGCCTGAGAAAAGACTCATTATGAGATATCCGAGCGCCAGCGCGCCTGCCGAAACCATAGCTATAGCGGCATCTCCCTTTATTTTTGTGTTTTGCCCTGTTTTGAGAAGCAGCACGGCGCACACTACGGTTACGGGAAGTACGATAAGCATATTGTCGGTGATGCCGATGACGGTAGCTATCGCGAGCGCTCCGAACGCCACGTGTGAGAGCCCGTCACCGATAAAGGAAAAGCGCTTAAGCACAAGGACAACACCGAAAAGTGAGGAGCAGAGAGCAATGAGCACGCCGACTATCAGCGCAAACCAGACAAATTGGTAGGAGAAATATTCGCCTAAGATCTCAAATATATTCATTTGCTCTCACCTCCGTCTGCATATGCTTTGCGGTAATCCTCTACCGAGGTGAAAAACTCGGGAGTCTTGCCCATTTTCAGCACCTTGTTCGCATCCTTTAGAGAGTTTTCAATATCGTGAGTGACCATAATTACGGTAATTCCGACGTGCTTGTTGAGGTGATGTATCAATGCGTACATATCCGCGCTTGCCTTAGGGTCGAGTCCTGAAACGGGCTCGTCGAGAATAAGCACGCTTTTCGCGGCGCACAGCGCGCGCGCAAGCAATACTCTTTGCTGCTGTCCTCCCGAAAGATTGCGGTAGCTCTCCGTGGCAAGATCGTACACACCCATTGTTTTCATGCTTTGCATAGCCTCAAGATGCTCAGCCTTGCCCATAAAAAAGCGTTTTTTGAGTGAGCCCACGCACCCTGAGATAACTACCTCCTCAACAGACGCGGGAAAATCCTTTTGCGCCTCGCTTTGCTGGGGGAGATAGCCGATATCTCTCCTTGAAAGTCCGTCGCTAAGCTCTATACTTCCGCAGGATGGAGATTTAAGCGCGAGAAGTGCTTTCATCAGCGTACTTTTTCCTGAGCCGTTATCGCCAAGGATACACAGGCAGTCGCCCTTATTTATTTCAAAATTCAGATGCTCGCAGACCGTGTGTCCCTCATAGGAGAGGGCAAGATCCACGCATTTTATTTGAGCCATTTTATTCTCCTTTAACTCCCAAGGCTACCTTTATCGCCTTAAGGTTGTTTTTCATTGCCGAAATGTAGTCAAAGCCTTCTGATAACTGCCTTTCGTTAACGCTTTGAAGCGAATTCATAACTATTATTTCTATATTCCCGTTTGCCGAATCGGCAACCGTCCTTGCAAGAGCCTTGTCCGAGCTTTCGGTGACGGCTATATGTGATATTTTGTGAGAGTTGGCTTCCTTGATAAGTCTTAGCACAGTGTCGAAGCCCGCGTCGACGTCGGTGGTGCAGCCCTCGAAGGCGGCGGCATAATCAACGCCGTAGTCCTCGAGGAGATATACAAAGGGGAAGCGGTCGGCAAAGAGCATAAAAGGGTGCTCCTTGCTGCACTCGACAGCCATTGCGTACTCCGCGTCAAGTGAGAGCAGCTTTTCTTTATATTCGCTTGAGTTCGCCCTGTAAAGCTCTGCGCTTTTTGCGTCAAGTCCGCATATTTGCTCGCTCAAATATTCCGATACGGCTGCGGCATTTTTTAAGGACAGCCATATATGCTCGTCAAAAGCACCGTGGTCATGCCCGTGGTCATGGTCGCTGTGCTCACTGTGAGTGTGCGAGGATGATGAAATACTGTGAAGCGTCAGCCCTTCTATCTCTGTGGCGGCAATCTGTTTCGCGTCGGAATTGTTCGCCATTTTAAGCGCATCGCTTACCCACCCGTCGGACTCTGCGTCAAGATATACTATCATGTCACAGCGTGAGATAGCCATTATATCGGTTGCGGTGGGCTGATAGCTATGTGGGTCGGAGCCGTTATGTATAAGCAGGGTGACCTCTATAGTCTTGCTATCGCCTACAATATTTCTTACCCAGTCATACAGCGGAAAAATTGTGCATACAATATTTATTTTCTCGCTGTCCGCGCCGTGGGCGCAACCGAAAAGGCAGGGAAGAAGCAGAGCTGATATAAGCAGGAAAAGAATAATTTTCTTCATTTTGAGCCAACTCCCTTGCACTCTGCGCATCTGCCCATAAGAACTGTGTCCTCCTCGCTTACAAGAAAATCACGCGCGCATTTTACGCTGTTGAGCAGAGCATCGGAGGTCTCCTCGTCAAGGTGCAATACCTTTCCGCAGTCCTTGCATTGCAGATGAAGATGGTGCTTGCAATGCTCGTCTGCTGTAATGCGATAGAGAAACGTGCGTCCCTCGCCCGCGCTTTTATGCACCTTCTTTTCTTCGACCAGCCTTGTCATAAGGCGGTAGACTGTGCTTTTACCGATCCTTCCGTCAAGCTTAGATATTATTTCTTCTATTGTATAGGAATTTCCGCTGTTTGCGCTGAGAAAATCCAAAAGTATTTTTTTCTGTTCTGTATTGTACTGTGCCATTTCGCTCTCCGATTTGAGAATTATTCTCAAATATTATATACTTAAAGCTCCCGTTTGTCAATAGTTTTTGTTGACATGGCGGCAAAAATATGATATTATCTTATTATAATTAAAGAATGGAGAAAAGCTATGAAATTTGAGATAAATATAAAAAAGCTTAATGATAATGCGGTAGTTCCCACGTATGGCTCTGAGTTTGCCGCGGGAGCTGATCTTTATGCCTGCGAGGGCACCGAGATAAGCGTAGATCCGGGGCAGACAAGACTTGTGCATACGGGTATTGCTATGGAAATTCCCGAGGGACTGGTGGGACTTGTCTACGCGAGAAGCGGACTTGCGTCTAAGAGAGGACTTGCGCCTGCAAACAAGGTGGGCGTGATCGACAGTGATTATAGAGGAGAGATAATGGTAGCTCTCCATAATCACAGTGATAAGCCTCAGACGGTCGCAGACGGTGAGCGCATAGCGCAGATAGTTTTCGCGCCTTACTATACCGCAGAATTTTCGGTAGTCGATGAGCTTTCTGACACAGTGCGCGGTGTGGGCGGCTTTGGTTCTACGGGAACTAAGTGATAGTTAGGGCTTGTTGTTTTTGTTACTTTATTGAAAGAGAGTAGCAAAAAGAACTTTCAACATAAGAGTTATTATTAACTTGAGTTTGCGCGCTGACAGAGGTTGCGCGCAAACCTAAGGGTTGAGATTGGTCAAGCTTTTCAAAGCTTGCGGTTTTCAAAGGTGGCGCCTTCGGTCGCCCGTCGCAATAGTAAAAAGAAGGCAGTTCAGATGAACTGCCTTTTAGTTTTAATTTTTAGTTCTTTCCGATAGCAACCTTGACGTTTCCGCTGTCCGCGGCAACCTCAACTACGGTATCGGGTGTATCGATTGCTGTGCACTCTGCGAGAGTTTCGGAGCAGATGACCTCGATCCACTTGTCAGAGGGCTTACCCTCAATGAAATCAATGCGGATGTGGTCGGTGATAGCGCAACCGATCTGTTTACGCGCATCCTGAACGAATCTGATGATCTCACGCGCGATACCTTCGTCACGGAGCTCGTCGGTAACTGTAAGGTCAAGCGAAGCGATAATGCCGTTCTGGCTTGCTACGAACAGGCCCTCGTTTGCGATGTAGGTAACGAGAATGATAGAAGCGTCATATTCGCGCTCCTCACCGTCAACAGTAAGGATAGCCTTGTCGCCCTCCATACGGTATTTGCCGCTCTTTACAGCCTGGATGACCTTACCCTTTTCAGCCTTTTCGCACTTTTCGTTGATAATTGCGAAGTTAGGATCGTGCTTGACCTTAGCGATATCTCCAACGTCCTCGCTGAGGATGACCTGCTTAACGTTGAGCTCCTCCGCGATGATATCGGTGAACTCGCCAAGAGCCTCGAGCTTGGAGCTGTCGGAAAGCGCAAGCTTGAGCGTGGAGAGAGGCTGTCTGTTCTTTACTCTGTTCTTGTTACGTATCGATCTTGCGAGTGAGATGGTATCCTGAACGAGATCAATGCTCTCAACAAGCTTGTCGTTCTTGTACTGCTCGGGAATTACAGGCCAATCTGCAAGGTGTACGGATACGTCGGGAGTAAAGAGCTTATAGATCTTCTCCGCGATAATAGGCGCTACGGGAGCATAGAGCTTTGCGGTATTTACGAGAACGTAGTAAAGAGTTTCGTAAGCGCTCTGCTTGTCCGCATTCATGCCCGTTGTCCAGAATCTTCTTCTGGAGCGGCGGATATACCAGTTGGTAATTCCGTCAACCAAAGAGAGCAGGCTGTCGACGTATCTGTCTATCTGATATACTGCCATGTTCTCGCTTATGGTCTTTTCGGTTGTATAAAGCTTAGCGAGTATCCACTTATCAAGCTGATTGTCGCTTTCGGGAAGCTTGTTGGGATCTCCCTCGAAGCCGTCTATATTGGCATAGGAAATAAAGAAGTTGCAGGAGTTCCAGAGAGGAAGAATAAGCTGCTGGAAGGAGTCGAGTATTCCGTCATCGTCGAACATAAGGTCGCCGAGCAGCATTGCGTTTGTTTGGTAGAGGTACAGACGGAGCGAGTCGGTACCGAATTTCTTCATAAGCTCCATCGGGTCGGTGTAGTTCTTTGAGGACTTGGAAAGCTTCTTTCCGTCCTTCGCGAGAATAGTTCCGTGTACTACGCAGTTCTTGAAGGTGGGCTTATCAAAGAGAGCTACCGAGAGAACGTGGAGGTAGTAGAACCAGCAACGTATCTGTCCTGTGTACTCAACTATGAAGTCGCAGGGGAAGTGGCTCTCAAACCAATCCTTGTTTTCAAAGGGATAGTGCTTCTGCGCGAAGGGTACGCTTCCGCTTTCAAACCAGCAGTCAAGAACCTCGGGGATACGAGTCATGGTGCCGCCGCACTTGGGGCACTTATAGGTGACCTTGTCCATGAACTGTCTGTGCAGGTCGGTCAGGCGCACGCCGGACTTCTCGTAGATCTCCTCGATGCTGCCGAGAACCTCCTGATGGACGCAGCCGGCAGGGTCGCACTTCCAGGTGGGGAAAGGCAGGC
>JAZSJE010000223.1:0-5050 GCA_045534135.1 Eubacteriales bacterium | reverse complement strand
GTATGGGAGTGCCGTAACTGCGGACATATCGTAGATCGTTCGTACGCGCCTGAGGTTTGTCCTACCTGTGCACATCCTCAAAGCTATTTTGAAATTCACGCAGAAAATTATTAATTACAAAAATAAGCCTCTCGTAGAGAGGCTTATTCTGCTTAATATAAATGCAAAGGAGAAATAAAATGTCAATAGTAATGATAAATAAGAATAATTTCGAGAATGAGGTAATAAAGAGCGACCGTCCTGTGTTGCTTGATTTCTTCGCAAGCTGGTGCGGTCCTTGCCGCATGCTATCTCCGATTCTTGAGAAGATAGCTGATGAGCATCCCGAGTATAAGATATGCAAGGTAAACGTTGATGAGGAGGGTGAGCTTGCCGAGAGATTTGAGGTAATGAGCATTCCTTCTATATTCGTTATAAAAAACGGAGAGGTAGTGAATGCATCGGTTGGCGCGCTTCCCGAGGCGCAGATACTTGCACTGTTCAAATAAGATGCCATGAAAAATAGCATTTTTGACACTGTAATTATTGGTGGAGGTCCCGCGGGATATACGGCTGCGCTTTACTGCGCAAGGGCTGGGCTCTCCACGCTTGTGCTTGAGAAATTCAGTGCGGGCGGACAGATGACCGAAACACAGCTGATAGAAAATTATCCGGGGTTTTCTGAGGGGATAGACGGATTTACGCTCGGAGAAAAAATGAAAAGCGGAGCAGAGCAATTTGGCGCGCTCAGCGAACAGACTGAGGTTCTTTCTGTTAATTTTAGTGAATCTCCTAAGCGCATTGCCACAGATAATGGTGATTATCTCGCAAAGACTGTAATTATTGCCACGGGAGCAGATCATAAGCATTTGGGTATTGCACACGAGAGCGAGCTTGTCGGTAGAGGTGTAGGCTATTGCGCGGCTTGCGACGGAATGATGTTTCGCCAAAAGACAGTAGCTGTTGTGGGCGGAGGAAATTCTGCGGCAGCTGATGCCATGATACTTTCAAGACTCTGCAAAAAGGTATATCTCATCCACCGACGTGATACACTCAGAGCTACTAAGATATATCACGAGCCCTTAATGAAGGCTGAAAATGTAGAATTTTTATGGAACAGCCGCGTAAGTGAGCTTTTGTTTGAAAGAAAGCTTAAGGGTGTTAAGATAGAGAACATTAAAAGCGGAGAGCTTAGCGAGATAGAGCTTGACGGACTTTTTATAAGTATTGGACGCTCACCAGCGTCGGAAATGTTTGCAGGTCAGATAGCGATCGATGATAGTGGATATATCATTGCTGATGAAAGCACAAAAACGAGCGTCGGTGGCGTATTTGCCATAGGCGACGTGAGGACAAAGACTGTAAGACAAATAGTTACTGCTGCTGCCGACGGTGCGGTAGCTGCGCATTATGCCGAAGAATATTTAGCTATAACAAAATAAAAAACGCTACGGGATCCCGTAGCGTCTTTTATTTTATACGTTTAACTGTCTGAGCACGAACTTTTTGACGTAGGGTCTGAAAAGAAGCTCGTATCTGCTTGATTTTTCCTCATCAGACGAAAGCGTGAGTATCAGCTTGTTCGTATCGGCGTGGGGAAGTGTAAAGCGTACTGTAGGACCTCTCTTGTTGGAGTTGGCATCTGCGGTAGCAGACCAATCAATAAGATCAAAGGTCTCATCGCCCACGGTCGCACTTACGTGCACGTTTCCGTTTACTGACTTAGGGGCGTCGTTAAGGAGCCAAAGCTCAGCCTCAAACGTTTCTCCCTCTTTCCAGTCAAATTTAGCAACGCGTGCGCTGAACAGGGTGGGTCTCATTGCCTGCTGTACATAGTAGTAAGCAGGTCTTGTCTTTGAGGGGTAAGCGATGATGTTATTACCCGCGGCAGTCATCCAAGGCTCGTTGTAGCACCAGTTGATGCCCATACTGCACTTAGGCCACTGACGTCGCATTTCCTCGAAAGCACCGTGGTATCCCTCGCACTGAAGCCAATTTGAATTGTCGACCATGCTCTCAATAGAAGTAGGCGCACCGAAATATCTTTCAAGCACGGGCTGGCAGACCCATCTTTCCTTGCCCCATGCGTTGAAGCCATGATGTGCGATCCATGCTTCGGTATCGGTTACGGGATAGAGCTCATCCTCGGGTATTACGGCGCGTAGAGTTTCCATGTCTGCTATAGCGGGGACTCCGAACTCGGTATATGCGTTAGCATCGGAATTCTGGAACTGCTGGAATACGTCGCCGCCCTGCTCCTCGGAGTAGAAGGTATAACCGCCGTGTGACATGCCTATGAGAGGAGAGGTATAGAGGAAGGGACGCTTGTAATCAAGATCAAAGCAGAGCTTGTTGAGCAGGCGGAGAGGATGAGATTGATCGTCCATTCCTGACCAAGAATTGAACAGCTCGTTACCGCCGCACCAGAAAGCAAGGCAGGGATGATGACGGAACTTGAGTATTATACCCGTAGCCTCGCTCTCGAGAACCTGCATATAGTTTCCAATGTCTATATATTCGTTGCAGGCAAGCATGAATTCCTGCCAAATAAGTATTCCATAGCGGTCACATATATCATAGAAGCTCTTTTTGGGAGATCCGGCACCGCCCCACATACGGAAGATATTCATATGGCAGTCTTTAGCGAGCTTTATCTGAGTTTCATAGAGCTCATCGGTTATATCGCCCCAAAAGAGCTCGGGATTTACCCAGTTCGAGCCCTTGCAGAATATACGTCTGTTGTTGATCTCTATCGTAATAGGAGCATCGTATCTGCTCTTTGGGAACATTTTGGGGTCTGTTGCGCCTATATTTCTGAGAAGTCGGATGCGACGGAAGCCGGTTTGTCCTCTGCGCTCCTCGATACCGTTGCTTATTACCCATGTATAGAGATACTGATCCCCCTGACCGTTACACCACCAGAGATTTGGGGAGTCGACCGTGAATTTCTTGTCCTTACCCTTGTAGACTATGTTTCCTTTTGCGTCGAGAAGCGATATCTCGCAGGGAAGCTCGGAGTCAAACGAGCAGGTAACTGTTCCAAGCTTGAGGTCATCACTCAGGTCGGTCAGCACCTCGCAGTTTCCGATATAAGAGCTCGAGCGGGTCTCGATATAGGTATCGTCCCAGATACCCGAGATTAGAAGTCTGGGGTTCCAGTCCCAACCGTAATATACGGGAGGATTACAGGATTCGTTCGCCTCATCACGTGTTCCCGCCTCGCCGCGCTTGCTCTTGGGGTGGGGATATACGTGAACTGTAAGAAGGTCATTCTCACCCTTGAGCCTGTCGGTAATATCAAGCTCAAAGCCTCTGAACATACCCTCGTAGGAGTAGATGATATCACCGTTGAGGAGCACGTCATACTTGTAGCTTATGCCCTCGCTGACGAAGAATATGCGGTCACCGCTCTTGCTCTCATAGGAAAGAGTGGTGCGATATTCCCAATGATCGTCCTCAATTGGAAGAAATTGCTTGCTGTTGTCGGAATACTGCCAATCCGCGAAGCTATTTGCGATGGCGTAATCCTTTTGGATGTTTCCGGGGACACTTGCGGGAAACCAAGAGTTTCTGGAAGGCTCACAGCTTCTGCCTGCCCAATTCTGATAAAATTTCATAGTAGGCTCCTTTTTTATATTTTTGTGGAGTTTTATCGTTTACCCAATTCTTTTAAGATCTCTATTGCCTTTGCGGGGTCATCACTGGTAAACATCGTGCAGCCCATATCAAGCGCATCTCTGTAATGCTCGGGCTTGTCGGGAACAAGGATACATGTGAGTATATCGTGCTCCTTGGCAAACCTATAGTCCTCCTCGAAGCCCGAGATGTGATTCTCGTCCTTTCTCCAGATAGCATACCAGTCAAGGTAGTCTACGAGAGGTTTATTCGAGGGGTCAGCCGTGGGCTTGAAGGGATAGCCGTGTATAGCAAACTTGTGTGGCCATTTTTCGTCAATGTATTCAAGATCCTTTTCCGCAAAGCAATTCATAAGACTGCGCTCTGCGATGCCGTATTTGTCAATAAGAGCGACAAGCTTGTCTATACCCTCGAATACTCGCTCCTCGCCAAGCTCGGCGGGGTATTCCTTAAGCTCCCAGTTTATGATAAGATCGGTTGGTGCTACAAGCTCCAAAAATTCTTCAACGGTGGGAATGGTTACACCCTTGAACTCATCACCCTTCCAGAAGCCTGCGTCAAGCCTTTTGATCTCATCAAGCGTCATCTGGTCAACGAAGCCCTGACCGTTTGTGGTGCGCTTTACGTCGCGGTCATGAATGATAACAAGATGTCCGTCCTTTGTCATTCTTACGTCTGTTTCTATTGCGTCAGCTCCCATTTTTATAATTGCCTCAAAGGCGGGCATGGTGTTCTCGGGGAAATTCTTTCGGTCACCGCGGTGTCCGCCGATAAGTATTCTGGAGCCGTCTAAAAGCTTATTGTAAGTTCTCATATCGACCTCTTATCTTCCAAATCCGACTTCGGGGTTTACAAAGAAGCGCGGCTTCTTGCCTTCACGGTAACGGGCATAGTCTACCACCAGCATTTCGGGGCTGTCGGAATAAGCGTTAATCGTATCGCCGCCTCTGTGGGTGGTGAGAGTAACGTTATCAAGCTTAAGGAAGGGATAATCCTCAGGAAGCGGCTCGGTGGGGTGTACCTCAATTGCCGCGCCCATAATTTTCTTATCTCTGAGAAGCGCATAGAGCGCGTCGTAATCTACCATGTGAGCGCGCGCGGTGTTGATAAAGAAAGCGGAGGGCTTCATGAGTCCAAGCATTTCAGCATTAAGGATAATATTTTCGTTTCTTGCGTGGAGAGTAACCACATCGCTTTCCTTCATAAGCGTGGGAAGATCCACTACCGTTATGGGAAGGCGAGCAAGAAGATCGTCATCGGGATCTATAACGATATCGTTTACAAGTATCTTGCATCCGAAAACGTTAAGCTTTTCTGCAACAAGATGTCCTATGTTACCAAATCCTACGATACCTACTGTTTTGCCCTTGAGCTCCCAGATGTTTCCCGTGTTGTTGAAGTTTTCTCTCCAAACACCCTGCATAAGTCCCATATG
>JAZSJE010000173.1:0-2085 GCA_045534135.1 Eubacteriales bacterium | reverse complement strand
GCAAGAGAAAAGGGATACGTTATTGTTACAGACTACATGACTACCTGGATAGGAAGAGAAGTAAGCGCCGATATCCAGAGAGTTATTGATGAAAATCCCAATGCTACTATTTATTTTCCCGACGGTACTTATAATATTGCATCCCCCATATTGACCTCGAGTGACCCCGAAAAGGCTGTTTCTCTTTATCTGTCCAATTTCGCGATAATTAAAGCCACTTACAATTGGGAGCATACAGATCAGCATATGATTCGCCTTGGTGCAAAGGATAAATCCTTTGACATAGATAACGTCGGTTCAAATTATTATTTGCATGGCGGAATGATCAACGGAAATAACGTTGCAAAGGGTGTTTCCGTAGAGGGGCGCCGAGAAACCTTAGTGAGATACGTTTCAATGAAGAATGTTACGCAGGGGCTTCATATCATGTATAACGAGGAGTGCCCAAGTGCTAACGTTGACGTCCAGACCGTGAACATTGTCGGAGCATGGCTTAAGGATTCTGTGGGCGTTTTGGTTGACGGATGCGATAATACGCTTACAAATATGAGAGTAGCGAGCTTTCAGGTGGGTATAAAGCTTAACGGAGCGAGAAATATTCTTCGTAATCTTCATATGCTTTGGAGATACAATGATGCAAAATACGGTTATGAGGATTCGATAGGATTTTGGGATACCAGTGCGGGTAATTATTACGATATTTGCTATCCCGATAACTTTGCGATAGGCTTTCTCACCGAAGGAGATACTGTGTCGGTGTATAACAATTGTTATGCATATTGGTATTCGAATACCGAGGGTGAAACACAGATAGGATTCAAATCAAACGGGAAATTCAATTCGATACTTAAGCATTATAGAGTGGATCTGCGCGAAGAAAAGGTTGCTAAATTTATTGTAGTAGGCGAGGAGGGCGGCACTGGAGTTATTGAATATCCTATATTCCCAGCATCGCGTAACGAAGATGATACGTATAAGGACTATCTTGTAGGAAAGGTCATCTGGAACTGATCCGGTTGAGTGTATATCTTAAAAATGTAAAAATGGGCGGAAGCATCAAGGTGCTTTCGCTCTTTTTTTCGGTGCTGTCGCTTTTGATGTAGCGTACAAGCAAAGGGAGTGAAAAAGAGCGCGTCCTTCGATTGTTCAGGTTAAGATAATGTGGCAGACCTCTCGTAAGCATTTGGGGATTTTATCAACATTTCTCATTTTTTTAAGATTATTCTTGCAAAAAAACGAAATAGATGTTATAATTGTGTACAATGATGAAAAATAGGTGAGAGGTTTATCATGAGCTCTAAATTAAGACAGGATGAGATACTAAAAATACTTAAAAATCACGGATATGTAAGTGTGAAATATCTGGGTGATAAATTGCATTACAGCACGGCTACTATAAACAGGGATCTTAACGATTTGCAGAAAAGGGGACTTGTGACGAGAAGCTACGGTGGTGTGGAGCTTGTGCGTTCTCCGTATATACCCATTATGTCAAGAGTACAGAAAATGCGCTCCGAGAAACGGCACATAGGAAAATTGGCAGCGTCCTTTGTTAAGGACGGAGATACTATATTTATCGACGCGTCAACCACAGCTCAGTGCATGGAGGAGTACCTGATAGAGCGTAAGGGTCTGACCGTAATAACAAATAATATTATGTTGGCACTCAATCTTAGCAAATACGATATAAAGGTCATATGTCTTGGAGGTACGATAGTTGAGCCCCCTTGTATGCTCTGTGGAAGTGAAACGGTAGAAAATGCCGCAAAATACAGGGTAAATAAGATGTTTTTTTCGACGGCTGGAGTAAGCTCTGACGGTTTTATTGCTTCGGGTATATATTATGATATACTTTTAAAGACAGTGGCTAAGGGAGCAAAGCAGATATTTTATCTTGTCGACCATAAAAAGATAGATAAGGATTTTTGTGAGATTTACGGAACCTTTGCGGATGTTGACTTGGTTATAAGCGATTACAAATTTTCAGAGGAAACAGAAGAAAAATTCAAAAACACAAGCTTCGTGCTTGTTGAAGGATAAAAATTTGCAAAGCTTCGAAAAAAATTTAAAAAAAGTATTGACAAA
>JAZSJE010000226.1:0-6979 GCA_045534135.1 Eubacteriales bacterium | reverse complement strand
GGTATTACGAAACGTTCTACAATATGATCAAGGACGTATATGAGGACGGCGGAGATACCCAGGGTGAAAGGGATTATACCGACTTTTACGGTGTAACGGGAATAAAGGGAAGTGAAGCCAGCGACGCCTTTCTTTACAGTCTGGGCGGTGCTATGACGGTAACGTCTGCGGCTGACGGAAGCCATTCTCTCGTTTCAGATACGGCACTTCAGAAGCTCGGTAATATCTACTCCGCAATGACTGATTTCTGGTATTCCAATGGAGCTGTTATGCCCACGGATTCGGCAACTAATTACGATGTGTTTACAGGCGGTCACGCACTGTTTACCGTTGACGTGGTATGGCACTATGAGGCAGGTCTTAAAAAGCTTCAGGCAATGAACGACGGCTATGGAATAATACCCATGCCTAAATTCAACGAGGATCAGCAGGAGTACATTACGGGAGTTCAGGATGCTTATAACGTTCTTTCCATTATGTATTGCGGCGGAAATCAGGACTTCGCAATGATAAGCGCGGTTCTTGAAAAAATGGCGTATGAGAGCTATACCAACGTTCGTCCGTACTACGTTGAAAACATTCTCATGCTTCGTAACATGGATTACGATTCCGCAATGTGCTTCAACTATGTGCTTGACGGAATCCGTTGGGATTTTGCAGACGTGTATTGTACGGGTATAGGTTGGGTCAGAAACGCTCTGTGGAGAAATCCTTTCCAGGGTCAGGCAAGCTTTGAGACTACTTGGGCAAATTATTCTAAGAAGTATGACAAGAAGGTTCAGGATTTTGATGCGTGGCTGATAGCTCAAGGCTAACAACTAAAGGTGAATTAATGAATATTAAAAGAATTCTGTGTTTGATGCTTTGCCTTTTGTTTATCGTATCCACCTTCGCAGGTTGTGCTGAAAATGATGAACAAGTCGGCAAAACTGACGACAACACCACGGGGGTATCCGATACCCCCGTGGAAGATGAAAAGAATAATACTTCAGATATCGAGTTTCTTGATATCGTGAAGGATGGCGTAGCAGTTGACGTTATTTATCCTAAAAACGCTGTCGCAGGCGAGCTTACTGCCGCTAACAGCATAGTAAGCTCTTTGAAAAATCTCGGCAGAGTAAATGCAAAGGCAAAAGAGGAGACAAGCTACGATAAGGCGAAGGTCGAGATAGTCGTTGGAAAAACTGACTATGCTGAAAGCAAAACGGCAATAGATAATTTGAATTACAGCGAAGGTATCATTACGGTCGTTGGGAATAAAATTATCGTTGCGGCTTACGGCGAAGAGACTTATTCAACGTTATCCACAAGATTTACAATGGCACTCAGCAACGGAAAATATGACGGTAATAACATAAGAATAGCTACGAATTATACTGTCACCGTGTCGGATAACGACTTGGTTTCCTCACTTCCTGTCGTTAAGAACACGTCTCCGCACTATATTAAGGATGCGGGGGATGGAAGCTACGTTCTTATGTTTAAGAGCGCAACGTCGGGTATGCTTGATTCGTATATTTCTGCGCTTGTTGCTGACGGTTATACTGAATATGCAAGTAATGCCATTGACAGCAACCGTTATTATACCTATATCAATGCTAAAAACGTTGTAAACGTAGCATTTACCGATTACAACGACGAAATGAAGGTAATTGCCGAGAGACTGACGGACACAGCGCTTCCTACGCGTGAGGCTGACAATAAGTGGACGGCGGCTACGGGCATAACCACGACCATTTCACAGCTTGGCTTATATTACGAATATAACGGAAAGAACGATTACTTCAACGGTATGTCTTACGTTATTCGCTTGAAGGACGGTAGCTTTATCGTCATTGACGGCGGTCACGATAAGCAGATAGACAGCGACAGACTCTATAACGTAATGAGAAAGCAGTCTCCCGATCCCGACAATATAGTGATAGCCGCATGGTTTTTTACTCACGGACATAGCGACCACACGGGATTTTTCAAGAGCTTTTGCCAAACTTATGCTTCAAAGGTAACCGTAGAGCAATTCGTATATAATTTTCCAAGCATTGATGAAGTGAACGATGCTGCGCAAATAGCGACGAGTGGAAATCTTGACAGATATTTCAAAAATGTTCCAATCGTCAAGGCGCATCCCGGTCAGGCATTCTATCTGCGGAATGCTAAGATCACTATGCTATATACAAACGATCTGTGGGAGCACAGCCTCAAGCCACTGAGCACCTCTAACGAGGCAAGTCTTGTGTTCACCGTGGAGCTTGAGGATAAAAAATTTATGGTTCTTGGTGACTATTATGATGATCGAGGAATACTCCGAAGTCTTTATAGTGCAGATACCCTTAAAAGCGACATAATGCAGGTATCACATCACGGCATAAGCAACTGCGGTACTTTGCTTTATCCTATCATAGCGCCCGAATGGGCATTGTGGCCCTTGGGAAGCGATTATATTGAAGAATATGACCGCGTAGTATCCGAGCATCAGATGAATGCTTATATGAAAACTATGGATAAGAACAAAGTGTTTATGGCAAAGGACGATATTGTAATTCTTACGCTTGATAACGGAAATATTACCGCGCAGGTGTTTGAGACAGACGCTATATACCTTGCATCTTAAACTAAAGAAACTGTTATAGTGCTTTCCCCACGGCTTATGCCGTGGGGAAGAGTGCTTATAAATCAAATTGATAATATTGGATTTAATAATATGCTAAAAAGAGAAGAAATAAGAATAAGAGACCCATTTATATATACCGATACGGAAAATTGCTGTTATTATATGTACGGAACAACCGCGCTTGAAGCAGGAAGCGGAAACGCTAAAAATACCTTTTCCGTTTATCGTTCATTAGATCTCGAAATTTTCGAGGAGCCGAAGGTGATAGTGGACGGCGCAAAGCTCAAGCTTTGGGCGGACAGAGATTTCTGGGCTCCCGAGGTACATAAATATAAAGGTAAATATTATCTTTTGGGCAGTTGCATAGCTGATGGAAAATGCAGAGGTACGCACATTTTTGTGTGTGATACCCCGGATGGAGAGTTTCTGCCGCTTGCAGAGTATCCAATTACTCCCATAGATTGGTACTGCCTTGACGGCACTCTTTGGGTGGAAAATGATATTCCGTATATTGTTTTCTGTCATGAGTGGACACAGGTAAAAAACGGTGAGATATGTGCTCTGCAACTTTCAGAAGATTTAACACGATCCGTAGGTGAACCGTTTTTACTGTTCCGTGCCTCTGATAACCCCGAGGTGAGCGAGTTTGGTAGAGGAACGGGAAGATACGTTACGGACGGACCGTTTTTGTACAGTGAGAACGGAAAACTGAATATGATATGGTCGTCGTTTTGCAGTGGAAAATATCAGGTGCTTTTAGCGCAGAGTAATTCTATTAAAGATAAATGGGAACATAAAGAGTGTCAGTTTGATTTTGACGGCGGACACGCTATGCTCTTTGAGCGTCTTGACGGTGTCCGAATGATATCGCTCCACCGTCCTAATAAAATTGATATGGAAAGAGCTTTTTTCTGCAAATATTAAATACAAGTAAAGAACGCCACGATAGCGGTGTTCTTTCTAGATAACCGACTTACAGTTTATATACGGGGAAAGGGAGATATAATGAAAACCATATACACTGACGTTTTGATATTGGGTGGAGGAAGCGCGGGATGCTTTGCGGCAATTTCTGCTGCAAGGACAGGTGCAAAAACCTTGTTGATTGAGAAAAACGGGGCATTGGGTGGAACGACTACCATTGGTAGAGTTAATTTCCCGGGACTTTTTCATGCATGGGGAAAGCAGATAATAAGCGGTCCTTGCTGGGAGGCAATTCTAAGGTGTGTTGAGTACGGTGGATGTACGCTGCCCGAATTTCCTTATAAAAGCAAATATCATTATCAGCAACAGATTTTAGTGGATGTCTTTACCTATACATACGTTTTAGACGAAATGTGTGCTGAAGCAGGTGTAAACGTAATGTTTCATTCAATGCTTGCTGCGGTTAGCGAGGAGACTGAAAATGTAAAAGTTATACTCGCTACAAAGGACGGTATTTGCCAAGTCAATACAAAAGTGATGATAGATGCTACCGGAGATGCTGACGGCATACGTATGGCAGGATACGAATATTTAGTAAGTCCTCAAACACAGCCTGCCACACTGATCAACGACCTTGACGGATATGATCCCACAAAAATCGTTAAAGAGGACTTTTACAAATGGCTTGAAGCTCGATATGAAGCCGGTGAGTTCACGCAGGAGAAAACTAAGCTCGAGGGAATGTATAAAAGTATAAAAACTAAGCGAATACATATGCATGTCTCCGCGCCTGATGCTCATACGTATGAGGGAAAAACCAATTTAGAGATAAACAGCAGACGAGCTCTGTTTAGAATACTTTCTTGCTTGAGAAAGTATCCGGGACTTGAAAACATAAGGGTATCGAATTGTGCGGTTGAATGCGGAGTCAGAGAAACCGTACGTATCAAAGGCGAGAAAACTATCACCGCAGAAGAATACCTTTCGGGCGAGGTTCAGGACGATTCGGTATGCTATGCATTTTATCCCATAGATTTACATCAGAACGTGGGAATAAAACAAATATTTTTAGACGAAGGAAAAATTCCTTGCGTGAGCTATGGAAGTCTTGTACCTAAAGGCTCAAAGCGTATTCTTGTAGCAGGCAGATGTATAAGCTCCGACGCCGATGCCAACAGCGCGCTGAGAGTTCAGGCAACTTGTATGGCAACGGGACAGGTTGTAGGTGTTGCTGCCTCATTGTGCGCTATTAGAGGGACAAATGTTTGCGACTTATCCATAGAGACTCTGAAGCAGTCATTGAAACATATTGGAGCAATAGTTCCTCAGACTATATAAAACTCATTAAGTAAAGGAGCGTTGTATGAACAGACGTTTTATTAAAGCAACGGAAGATTATTGTACAGTTGAAAAGAACGTCTCTGCGCCTTATATGAGACGTACGTTTGAACTTGATTTTGTTCCCGAAAAAGCAAAAATATCAATATGCGGGCTTGGGTTTTACGAACTTTATATCAACGGTGTCAACATAACCAAGGGGTTGCTTGCACCTTATATTAGTAATCCCGACCATATCTGCTACTATGACGATTACGATATAACCAAGCTGTTATTCAAGGGCAAAAATGTTATCGGTGTCATATTGGGAAATGGATTTATAAATTCTATCGGAGGTTATATTTGGGATTTCGATAAGGCTATATTCCGTAGCGCTCCAAAGGTAGCTCTTGAGCTTGTCGCAGAGTGCAACGGATATGAAAAAGTATGCATTGAAGCTGATGAAAGCTTTAAGGTGTGCCCGTCACCGATAACGTTTGACGATTTTCGCTACGGTGAATATTATGACGCGAGAGACGAAATAGAGAATTGGAATACTCCCGATTTTGACGATAGCACTTGGAGCGCTGCTATTACTTCTGAGGCTCCAAGAGGAGAATTTAAGCCTTGTAAAGCCGAACCGATAAAAACGGCAGAAATACTTAAGCCTCAAAATATAATCAAATGCCGTGACGGATACGTATATGATTTTGGTGTTAACACAGCAGGTCTGTGCGAGTTGAATATACAAAACGCAAGTGCCGGGCAAAAGCTTACGTTTAGGTATTTCGAGCTTATGCGTGACGGAGAACCGTTTATCGATACTACGGTTTTCCCCGTATCCCGATTTCCCGATTATAGAGAGCTAAATCAAAGGGATATTTATATTTGTCGCGGAGACGATAAAGAGACATGGATGCCGCGCTTTACATATCATGGGTTTCGCTATGTTCTGGTAAGCGGAATAACCGAGCAACAGGCTACAGATGAGCTTCTGACGTATCACGTAATGCATTCATCACTTAAAAGACACGGTGATTTCAAATGCTCCGATGACACGGTAAACAGGATTTTTGAAATGACAGTGAATTCTGACCTTTCAAATTTCTATTACTTTCCTACGGATTGTCCTCACAGAGAGAAAAACGGTTGGACGGGAGATGTGGCTTCATCTTGTTTCCATATGATGATGCTTTACGATTGTCAAATGAGCTTTTCGCAATGGCTCGAAAACGTTCGTAAAAGTCAAAATGACGCAGGTGCTTTGCCAGGTATAGTACCTACGGCTACTTGGGGCTACGATTGGGGTAACGGTCCTGCGTGGGACTGCGCCGCATTTTATTTACCTTATGAATGCTGGCGGCTTAGGGGTGACGTACAGATAATAAAAGATAACGCCAATATGATGATGCGCTATCTTGAATATGTAGTTACCAAACGGAAAGAGGACGGTACGGTTGCTTTTGGATTGGGAGATTGGTCCTCTGTTGGCAGGGTAAATTCAAAATACGAGACTCCGCTATGCGTCAGCGACAGTATAATCGTAATGGATATGGCAAAAAAAGCGGCTGAGATGTTTGAGACCATAGAATATACGGAATGGGCTGATTATGCAAACTATATTTATAAGGAAATGCGTTCTACCATAAGAACACAGCTTTTGGATGTGGATAGCGGTGTTTTAAAAGGGAAAACTCAAACAGCACAGGCAATGGGATTGTATTACGGTGTGTTTGAAGCACACGAGGAGAGAAAGGCATTCAATGTATTGCTTGAGCTTATTCATGAAAAAAACGATAGCTTTGATTGCGGCATGCTTGGAATGTATACTATATTTCACGTCTTATCGAAATTCGGCGAGAGTGAGCTTGCCTACCGTATGATAACTAAACGGGAATATCCGTCATACGCATATCTTATTGATAATGGAGCTACGTCGCTTCCCGAAAGATTTATGCCTGATATTGTAGACAACGATTCTTACAATCATCATTTTTTTGGAGATATTGCAAGGTGGTTTATAAGAGAGATAGCAGGACTTAAGGTGGAGAATTACAGAAGTGTTACTATTCAGCCCAATTTGTTTAGCAATGTAACTTGGGCAGAAGCAAAATATGAGTTACCGTC
>JAZSJE010000177.1:0-10154 GCA_045534135.1 Eubacteriales bacterium | reverse complement strand
GCCTTTATCATGGATATATCGTTCTCATAGTCACCGACAGCTACAGTTCTTCTTTCGTCAATACCGAGTATCTTCGCAAGCCTCAGCATTACAGATCCCTTGCTGTTTCCCTTGGGAAGCATCTCGTAAAAGTCTGCCGCCGCTGTTATAAAATCAAAGCTTTTGGATATTGGAAGATCTTCTATCTCTTTTCTTATCTCCAATACTCTTGCGTTATCCTCATGCGCGAAGATGACCTTTGAAAGCGGCTCACCGCCAAGCTCTCTGTGGTGCTTATACACGTATTCGGTACCGGTCACCTTTCTGAAATACTGCATTGCCGAATTGTCGCGCGTAAAATATATTCCGTTGGGGCTGTTAAGCTGAATTCCTATATCGGGCATATTATCGTAAACGTAATCTATTATCTCAAGCGACGCCTCGGGCAAGGTATTCATCCAAAGATATTCTCCCTTTGCCATATCGTATATTCCGCCACCGTTGATACATCCTATCGGCGCGTTTGGACGCACAGCCTCATACATATCCACAGAGGTATATGGCATTCTTCCCGTAATAAAGGTGAAATATCCGCCCTCGCGCTTAAAATATTCAATAGCCTCTCTGTTCTCCTTTGATATCTCCTTTTCGTGCGTAAGCAGCGTGCCGTCAAGGTCGGTGCAAAAGAGAGTTCCGTCAAATTTTCCCATGATTTTTCCTCACTTCAAGTTTTCGATCAAATTCGATTAAAGTATAGCACAAATGCCCACCGATGTCAATGCATATAACAAAAAGGAAGCTTTTATTCAAAGCTTCCTTTTTTCGGTCTATCTTCCCAAGAGCTCAAGCTCATCAAAGTGGATGTCCTCACCAAATTCACTTTCGAGGATTTCTACCCATTTCTTCATATTTTCATAAGAAGAATTGCCCGTAAATACGTGATTGACGTACTCCTTGCTCTTGCATCTCCACTTTATTATCCACATCTCGGGGCGCTCACTCTCGGCTATTCTCTGGACAAGAACTGTCGAATTCTTACCCTGCTTTACTATTCCCGACGCTATAGCACGAGAGGTCATATCCTCTGCGTATGCGGTAACGCTGTACTCAATAATGCTATCCTCAAGCGTATCGTTTGCCGCATAAAGCGCAAGCTCTCCATCGGTCTTGACACGCACGCCCATAAGCGCAACCTCATTCTGTGAGTTCTTTATCCAATAATATGGAAGCTTTCTGTTGTAGTTGCAATCGATCACAGAGTAATTAAAGAGCATCGGCCACATGTCCATAAGCGACCACCAGATGACTCCCGTCTTGCTCGGACGGCTGACACGGCAGTATTCTATAAGATCCTTAAAGCACTCTGCACAAAGGATATTTAGCGCGAGCGTAAAGTCCTTTATCTCACTAAAGGCAAAATCTCTGCCCAAAAGACGCTCGCAAGCCTTTCTTGCCGACTGACGCCACATCTTGAAATAGTATCCGTCCTGATGGAATATTACCTCCTTGCGCACGGGCGGCTCGATCACTTCCTCATTCCATAAGCGCTCCGCGCGCTCACTCTCACGCTCAAGAATAGACGTATCACAGGTCATGGCATTTGTCCAGAAAGGACCTGTTTCGCCAAGGAATATACTCGGACACTCGCGCAGAGCGGCAGGCTGATCGTAAAGCTCAACGTAAAGATGCTTTTCGGTCTGGTGATGCTCCTCGTGTCCCTTCCTTATCTCAATAGCTGTTATATCGGCAATAAACGGAGAGCTGGGTACGTATGATCTGTACGGATCGTTGCAGAGCACCGCCTGTTTGAGTATCTCTCTGGTCACTCTGCTGTCCGAGGGAAGCGCGGTAGTATTAAACGCTGCCCAGGTCAGACACTCGTCGTTTTCGTTATCACCGCACCAGATGGCAAGCGAGGGATGATTACGGTATTTTTTTACTATATATTCGGCTTCCTTCTTTACCAAAGCGCAATACTCGTCATCTGTTGCGGGCACCTCACAGGCAAACATGAAGTCCTGCCAGATAAGAATTCCGTTTCTGTCGCACCAGTCGAAGAAGAACTCGTCCTCGTAGATACCTCCACCCCATATTCTTACCATGTTGCAGTTAAGAGCTTTTATCTCCTCAAGCGCTTTTCCCTCCTTCAGCCTCGCGTCGGCAAGCGATACAAGCGGATCAAGCGGCTTCCAGTTCGTGCCGCGGATATAAATGGGCTCACCGTTGACCTTAAGAGAGAAACGGGCATCGGACTCGGTCACGTGCTCACTCCAATCGAGCGAGAGCGTGCGGATACCGAACGGAGCTTCGTATATAGCGACCGACTCATCTCCCTTAAGCATTTCAAGACGGAGCGTGTACAGATACGGCTCTCCGAAGCCCGAGGGCCACCATAGCTTTATCTTGTCGCGATCCACCACAAACTTAAAGGAGCCCTGGGTGAACATAGCTCTGTTTGTCTGAGTAAACACCGTATCGTTTCCATCAACAAGAGAGATCCTTACGCTGTACGGGGACATTATTTTATCAGGAGTCTTATATATAAAGTTTGCTCCGAGAATAACGTATCCGTCGCATATCTTGTCGGTATATAGATATACCTCGTCAAAGCGCTCCACAGGCCTCTGCTCTATGTAAACGCTTCGAACTATACCCGCGCTGAGAAGCCTGGGCGCATTATCCCAGCCCCACTGGTGTCTTGCTTTTCTCAGATGGTTCTGCGAGTCATACGTAGTTACGGCATCTCGGGACAGTGAGAGCATATCGTGCGGATGCTCTCTTGCCCACAGCTCACTGCTGCGTATCACTACCTTGAGCTCATTTTTAGCCAGAAGCTTATTTGTCACGTCGTATCTGTACGCGAGGTGCATATCCTCGCAATCAAGTATTTTCTCCCCGTTAAGATAGACCTGTGCGACAGTGTCTATTCCCTCGAATACAAGCTCCTGCGTGCATCCGCCGTCAAGCTCGGGCGCATCAAATTCCTTAACGAAGGTCCAATCGTCTACCGCCTCAAAGGGCTGCATAAAGAAAGGATCGTCAGATGGGTAATAATCCTTAATAAGTCCGAGCTTTACAAGGCAGGGCTCTACGTTGCAGGGTACCGTTACAGAGGTACTCAAAGCTTCTTGGGTTTTGGGGTGAGTGAAAGAAAATTCCCACTTACCGTCAAGGTATATTTTTTTCATGGAATAGCGTCCTTTCGAAGGTATTCTATATCGAGATTATACTATAAATTTCTACGTCTGTCAATCGCTCTCATGTCTACTCTTAGGATAGTTTTTTTGCCACTCCTCCGTAGAAAAGTGGCAAAAAGATTACAGCACCAGATACTGCGGGATACCCTTGCGGTAGGTTGGTGTTGCTTCTCCCTCTATAAGAGGCAGAATATATTTACAGCATTCCTCGGTGACGAAATCACCGTTTTCATTGATATATTCATCGGGCACGTGCTTGACCTGATTCGCTATCTGCGCTACGGGTCTATGGCTTATTGCCGCACAGTAAGGCGCGTCCGAAACACGCTCAAAGATCATCATATCTCCGCTTACTCCCTGCTCTGCCGCGGCTCTTACCGCCTCCTTGCCTATGGCAACCGACTCGGTTATATCGGTCTTGGAGAACAGATGTCCCGCGCATCTTTGGGGAAGATTGAGCTCTACGGCTCTTACCTTGCAGCCAAATCTGAGCTTTACAGCCATCTCAAGCGCTTTAGCCGTTCCCGAAAGGTACTTATGACCGAATACGTCAGTGCTTCCGCTCTGCGCGCTCTCTCCGACGTATCTTCCGTCGGAAAAGCGTATTCCCTCAGACACCGCTATCACGAGATTGGGATGCTTTTTAAACGCGTTCTCGACCGACTCGTAAAAGGCATTCATATCAAATACACGCTCGGGCAGGTAAACAAGGTCGGGCGCCTCTCCGTTGATTATGCTTCCGACCGCAGAGGCCGCTGTCAGCCAGCCCGCGTCGCGCCCCATTATCTCAACTATCGTGACCGCCTTGGTCGTATATACCGCGCAGTCACGGATTATCTCCTGCATGGTCGTCGCAACGTACTTTGCAGCCGAGCCGTACCCGGGGGTATGATCTGTTTCAATAAGGTCGTTGTCTATGGTCTTTGGAATACCTACGACTCTTATATCGTAGCCGATCTTTTTACCGAACGCTGATATTTTAGCGACAGTATCCATAGAATCGTTACCGCCGATGTAGAAGAAATATCTTATATCATTCTCGGCAAATATACGGAATATCTTCTCAAATACCACTATATCGGTATCCGATGCCGAATTAGGATTGGGAAGCTTCATTCTGCAGGAGCCAAGCGCCGCCGCGGGGGTACGTTCAAGCATTCTGAGCTTGTCCGAATCGTTGAGTGCCTCGTTGAGATTGATTATTCTTCTGTCAAGCAAGCCCTCGATTCCGTTTCTCATTCCGTATATCGTGCGGATATATTTACTTGCGATCGCGCCCTTTACAACACCCGTAAGCGTTGCGTTTATAGCTGTCGTGGGTCCTCCGGACTGTCCTACTATCGCATTTCCGTAAAGTTCTTTCATTTTTTCCTCCGGGAATATTTTTCTATGTCTTATCTTTTGACTTAGCGGTGCATAAGATTTAACAGTACACCGAAAAGGAGAATAGTTATGTTTGCAAGCATTCTTTCACTGTTTTCAAGCTTTGTCCACCTCATTCTCGGCATCAACACCCCAAATTCATACCCGCCTCCTCTCTCTCCCGACGAGGAGAAAAGGCTGTTTATCAAGGCGGAGGGCGGAAACGCCGCCGCGCGGGAAAAGCTTATTCTGCACAATCTGCGGCTTGTGGCTCACATCGTAAGAAAATATTATTCCTCGTCTAAAAACCAAGAGGACTTGATCTCCATCGGCACAGTTGGTCTTATAAAGGCTGTTGACAGCTTTCGTATCAGCACGGGCGCGAAATTTGCCACCTATGCCGCCAAATGCATACAAAACGAAATCCTTATGCATTTTCGCTCTCAGAAAAAGCTGTCGCTTGAGGTATCCCTATGCGACACTATAGACGTTGACCGCGACGGAAATCCTCTCACCTACATGGACGTGGTCTGCACCGAGGAATCACTTGAGGGCGAGGTCTCAAAAAAGCTCTGCTCCGACAAGGCTATGCGCCTTATAGCAAGCGTTCTTGACGCGAGAAGCCGAAAGATCATAATTATGCGCTACGGTCTTGGCGGAAGAAAGCCACTGACTCAGCGCCAGGTCGCCGAAAAGCTCGGCATATCGCGCTCCTACGTCAGCCGAATTGAAAAGAGCGCGCTTCTTAAGCTAAAAAGCTACTTTTAGTTTTTGAGCGAATGGATGGGCGCGGGAATTCTGCCGCCTCTTGCCACGAAATCAGCGCAGGAATACTCGCTGACCTTCATTATGGGGGCATATCCGAGAAGTCCGCCAAACTCGACCGACTCGCCTACCGTCTTGCCGTACGCGGGAATGATTCTTACCGCTGTGGTCTTTGTGTTGGCAACTCCGATAGATATCTCGTCTGCGATAATACCGCAGATGGTTGCGGCGGGAGTGTCGCCCGGGACCGCTATCATATCAAGTCCTACCGAGCAAACGGCAGTCATAGCCTCAAGCTTTTCAAGCGTGAGCGAGCCCACTCTTGCCGCGTCTATCATGCCCGCGTCCTCGGATACGGGAATAAATGCTCCCGAAAGTCCGCCTACGTGCGAGGATGCCATAACTCCGCCCTTCTTTACAGCGTCGTTAAGAAGTGCCAATGCCGCGGTCGTGCCGTGAGTTCCGCACTTCTCAAGTCCCATGCCCTCAAGTATGTAAGCGACAGAGTCACCTACAGCGGGAGTAGGAGCAAGCGAGAGGTCCACTATACCGAAGGGTACTCCAAGTCGCTTTGAAGCCTCGGTCGCGACCAGCTGTCCCATTCTCGTTATCTTGAATGCGGTCTTCTTTATCACGTCGGCAAGCTCGGAAAAATTGCAATTACCCGCTCTCTTTATAGCAGCGCTTACAACTCCTGGGCCCGAAACACCTACGTTTATGACCGTTTCCGCCTCACCCACACCGTGGAACGCTCCCGCCATAAAGGGGTTATCCTCGGGTACGTTTGCAAACACCACCAGCTTTGCGCAGCCCATCGACTGATTGTCGCGCGTAAGATAAGCCGCCTCCTTTATAACATCGCCCATGAGCGCGACCGCATCCATATTGATGCCCGCCTTTGTCGAAGCGACGTTTACAGAGGAGCAAACTCTCTCGGTGCATGCAAGCGCCTCGGGGATAGCCGCGATAAGATTTCTCGCGTTATCGGTAAAGCCCTTCTGCACAAGCGCGCTGAATCCGCCTATAAAGTTAATGCCCAAAGTCTTTGCGGCTCTGTCCATGGTCTTGGCGATCTTTATGTAATCGTCCTTGGTATATCTTCCGCCGACCAAGGATATAGGAGTCACGGATACTCGCTTGTTTATTATCGGGATACCGTACTCCTTCTCTATGTCGCAGCCCACACTTACGAGGTCACGCGCTCTTGTGGTTATCTTCTCATAGATGCGGTCGCAGACCGTATCTATATCGTCACCCGCGCAGTCGTAGAGCGAGATGCCCATAGTTATAGTTCTTATGTCAAGGTTTTCCTCCTTGATCATATTTATCGTTTCAAAAATATCGTCAAAGCTCAGTAAATTCAAAGTTTTCCGCCTCTCTTTCTAAACCTTAAGCGATTATATTCTGTGCATCGAGTTAAAAATATCCTCGTGCATGGTGCGGATATCAAGCCCCGACTCCTCACCCAGCTTCTTCATTTCGTCAACAAAGGCTGTGAAGGGCAGCTTTATATCCACTATGTCTATCACCATTATCATTGCGAAATATTCCTTAAGCACGCTCTGGGATATCTCGACTATATTGGCTCCCGACTCTGCGCATTTTGCGCTTACCTTTGCTATTATTCCCTTGCTGTCATGTCCGACTACTGTTATTATTGCGTTCATTTTGCACTTCCTTAAAAATAAATATTAAAATTTTTCATTCTACTACATTAGTATAACATATATCGCCATTTTTTGCAACCGTTTTTAAAATAATAGTAGATAGGCAAAGCTTTATTTTTTCTCGCGTCGTACCCGACCACAGCCATACCGCACCTCCACACTCAGGAAAAAGGCTTACAGAGCGGCACTAACAAAAATCCCTCTCCTTCTACAGCTCTCGTCAGAGTGTACACAGGTACGACCTATTCTGCCAAAATGCGTGTTGAAAAGTACAAATCGTGTCTGCTGTTTTGTTAAATATTTTATGGAATTTATTGACTATTTTTACATATATTGGTATAATATCACCATGAACGCTTTATTTTTCGGAGGATGACAAAACAAATGAAAACAAAAAGATCACAAGCAAAATCAGGTATTTTTCGACGCATGCTTCTCTGTGCGGCGTGCTGCACCCTACTTTTGCTTATTGCTGTTCCCATAAGTGTATCAGCAGCAGATGGAAGCGATGATCACACCGTTGAAAACCGTAAAAGAATAGAGGAATGCCTACAGGATATCGGCAAAGAGATCGCCGAATATACCGAAATGGACACAAGCGAAAACGGTGAGATCTCAGGCTACGTTGCCGAGGTGATAAACGCCTACCGCAAGGCACTTATAGATCTTCAGACGCACAGCGATATCGGAAAGCGTTCAATGAGCGCTGAGATCGACCTCGCTCATACGCGAAGCATCAGCGCGGGAGAAATTGCGTGGATATACTTTTTCAATACCGCGAAAATTACCCACGAGCCCTCGCTTAGCGCAATCGATCAGGTCTATAAGAGCTGCCTTGAAAAAATTGACGCAAGCACCTCCTCAAGCGTGCTTGTGGCAAAATCCGAGGAGCTGTGTGCCGACCTCAACCGAGCGATATACGTCGAAAAGCTCTCCCTGCTTGAGCAAAGCGGAGATTCACCAAAATGCATCGGCTATATAGAAAAGGCAAAGGATGATGCCACCGAGCTGCGCGACTCGGAGCTTTCAGCGCCGCTTCTCTCCTCTATCTACGAGCAGACAAAGCAGACTCTTGCCCTTCAGCGCGCAAGGGATACTCTTGAGGACGAGCTCAGGGACGTTTTCTTTATAATAAGACCCGGAGAGGATTTTCTGTCCAATAAAAAAATAGCTCTGTTCTTGCTCTCGCTTGACAACTCCGACTCGCTCGCTCAGATAAACGAAGCGGCCAGAGTAGCGCTGCGCGATATTCTTCCTACAGGCGCGGGCGGCTATACCGCCGCATATATCGAAACCCTCAACTCTGCCGTGGCAAATGCCTCTCTCAAGGCGACCGAGGCTGGTATTACGGCAAAGCTCTTACCGATATTTGAGCAGTATACCTTAAGCTACAAAAAGGCTCTGGCAAAGGATGAGATAGCCGATATTCTTTTCGAGGGCGGAAGCTCCGATCCTTTAAAGAAGGCAGAGGAAGGCTTTAATTGCGACGGAGGCATCATAGACTCCTGCTCTGACGTAAATCAGGTATCTGCCGAGATCATCCGAGCGAGATATAAAAAGGCTCTCTTTTCTGCCCTTGACGACGCTCTCGAAAGCCTTGACACGATTCTGGACTCATACGATAAATCAAGCCCCAAGGAAAAGCTGACCTGTGCGCACGAGAGCGCGCAGGGCTCGCTCGATATGCTCTCGGGCACCACTAAGGCATTTGAGGAAAATTGCGAGCTGCTGCTGAGCAGCTACACAGAAAGCTTTGAGAGCACACTCAATGAAGCCAAGGCTCAAAGATTTTTACTTGATAACAAGCCGATCATCACAAAGCCCAGATCCGAGATAAAAAAAGAGGATGAAACAGCGCTTCGAACCGCGCTTACGTCCTATATCAAGCTTGAGCCCGATGTAAAGGAGCTGCTTTCGGGGCAGATAGATTCGCTCTCCGAGAAATATAAGAGCGCGCTGAGCGATAAAATATATTCCCTGCGCCCCAACGACTCATTTTATAAGGATCTGTGCGCGGCTACCCTAAAGGAGCTCAGAGAGGCGGACTCGACTAAGGTTGATGAATTTTACAGCAGCTGTGACCTTATATTAAAGAAATCGACCCAGCTTGCGGCTCTGCTCGATCACTATCGCTCCATTTATGACTCAACACTGTATCTGTCATACTCGGATGACGAAAAGAGCTCTCTCAAAAAAGCCTGTGAGGACGGAGCAAAGTCGATATCCGAAGTAAATATAGCCGATCCTCTCGACTACGACGGCAGGCTTAATGTCGCACTTAAAAATGCGGTATTAGCCTTAGAGCGAATAGACTGCTCCGCATCTGTCCGCATAGCGGCGCGCGACAGCAAAAACACAAATATTCAAAGGCTTGTATCCGAAACCCGCGCGCTTATATTCCTATCGGGGGATGTCAGTGAGATGCGCTCGCTTGCCGAGCTTTCGGTCTTCAAAATAAACCGCTTCCTGACCGCGGACGAGATAATAGAGCGTTGCGAGGAAGCAAAATATTCAATTGAGAAAATGAAATTTCTCACCTCCGATGAAAAGACTCTGCTTGCGGGTCGCATAGAAACGCTGAAGAAAAGCTTTGCCGATGAGGCGGCTCTATCAAAAAATATCACCGTGCTCTCCTTTATCTGGGATAGTTTCACGGGGGATCTATCGCTTATAGCTGCCGAGGCTGAGCAAAAAAGCCTTGAGAGAAGCAGGGAGAGCCACTCCGAGCTTATCGCAAAGGATATCTCCTCTCTTGAAGCAGAGCTTAGCGGCATGGCGCATATTCCGAGCAAGCGACGTGATGAGCTTCTCTCCTCCGCTCTTTCAATAGGCGCAAAATTTTCCTCGGACATTCTTCTGTGTGAGAGTGCCGACGAGGTCGCCGCGCTTTACACCGCCGCCGCGGAGCAATTAGGAGCGCTGAAGCTGGCCGGTTCATCCGAAAATCTCGAGGGCTACAGGCTGGTGATAGCGGGTGAGATAGACAAGCTCCTGCCGCCCGCCGAGAATTATTCCAAGAAAAATTACGAAAAGATCCTCAGCATAGCAAAGGAAGCTAAGGAAAGATTAAAGAATTGCACAAAGCTCTCAGCCTGCAATACTCTGCTCGATTCACTCAAAAAGGATCTTGATAAGATCAACGATCTGCTTGATGACGCAAAGTCAGAGGCTCTTGCCGCTCTTG
>JAZSJE010000122.1:0-2616 GCA_045534135.1 Eubacteriales bacterium | reverse complement strand
CCTGACCGACAATAGAATATCCGTCACGGCCTACACCCGTGTTCATAAACAGCTCGTATATATCGCGCAAGGGTATCGCGCGGCGGGTTATGTAATATTCACTTTCTCCGGAACGGTAATAACGTCTTGTAACGGTGACCTCATCGTAAGGGCAGTCAAGTCTGCTCATCATACCTGTATTGTCAAAGGTCACGGATACCTCCGCGTATCCCATAGGTCTGCGGCTGTCGGCTCCGCCAAAGATGATATCCTCCATCTTGGTGCCTCGTATGCTTTTTGAGGACACCTCGCCCAGCACCCAACGCATCGCATCGGAAATATTCGATTTTCCGCTTCCGTTAGGGCCTACTATTACTGTAGTACCGCCCTCAAAGGTAAGCTTTGTCTTGTCTGGGAAGGATTTGAAGCCTTGCAATTCAAGAGATTTAAGATACACTTGTGTTCTCCTCTCGGATAAATTTTACACGCTGGTAAAAAGCAAAGAGCAAAAAAATCAAACAGAATGCTCTATTATAATATTATAACCTAAAACTTCATTTTTTTCAAGCACTTTTAGCCATTCAAGGTCATATTTTTCGCAAATTTTCACTTTATTTGCCTTCTTTTGCCCCACCGCCTTGGAAATGCTGCCGCGTGACACCCAGACGCTCACCTTGCCGCCCCTTATACCGCGCGCGTCAAGCTCACGGCAAATACGTTCAAGGTACAGTCTGCTCATAGCGAGCTCTCCGATAGCACTGTGGTTTGCCCCCGCGATCGCCTTTGACGCATCGGACAAATTTTCGGAAGCGCACAGCCCGACACGTATACAGGGCACGCTGTGTCTGTCAAAAACGTCAAGCACGTTTTTGGTGCGCTCAACCGCGTCCTCAAGCGACAGCGGCTCATATACTCCTCTCCTGCTCATATCAGCAAGCTCGGTGCAGTCAAAAACGACGGTAGGATAAACTCTTGCTCCGTCCGCGCCCATCTCACATATTTTTTTCGCTGTCATTATCTCATTTTCGGCATTGGAGAGCGGAAGTCCTATCATCATCTGTCCTATAAGCTCAAAGCCTGCCGACTTTATCATAGCACACGCTCTACGCGCGCACTCTGCGTCATGTCCTCGCTTAGAGGCGGCAAGCACCTTATCGTCAAGGCTCTGCAAGCCAAGCTCTATCGTTTTTACCGAGAAACGCGACAATATTGACAGTATTTCTTCACTTATATAGTCGGGGCGTGTCGAGAGTCTTATGCACTCCACCTTTCCCGCGCTGACGTATTCCTGCGCCAATTCAAGAAGGCTTACCATCAGCACCCTGTCTATTCCCGTAAAGGAACCGCCAAAAAAAGCTATCTCTGTTTCGGTCTGCTCGGGGATCGTTGCCAGCGCGGCCTCTATTTCTCCCCTGACATTCTCTATTTTAAAATCTCCATGTCCCGATATTGTCCTCTGATTGCAAAAAACGCAATCGTTAGGACATCCCAGATGCGGTATAAATATCGGTATATTGGCATGTTTTTTAGCCATACTTTTTCTCCATACAACTCGTTTGGGGCGGCAATGCCGCCCCTGCTTATTTAGCGTTATAGTATCTCACTCCGGGCTTTATATCCTCACCCAGAAGCTCGGATACGGTAACCACCTCGTATCCATTATTGTAAAGCCATTCAATAAGAATTATTGCCGCCTCCAACGAGTTATCGTGTATCTCGTGCATAAGAACGATATCGCCCTCTTTAATTCTTTCCTGAACGGTATCCACAACTATACCTACGTTAGTCCACTTTTGCTCCTGACTCGTATATTTCCAGTCAAAGGTATCTATGTTCCAATGTATAACAGGATACTTACACGCGGCAACTCGCTCATCGGTCATAAGCCCTTCAACAGGACGCATAAGCTTTATCTCATAGTCGGGAAGCACCGCATGGATAGCCTCGGCAGTTTTGGAAATTTCGCTTTCATATCTTTCGTCACTGCATCCCGCATTGTAATTTATCTCGTGCGTATAGGCATGAATACCTATCTCATTCCCGTTCTCAACTACGTATTTGATAACCTCACTGCCATCAAATTTAGTGCCGTCGATCTTTGTTCCGACCACAAAAAAGGTTGCGTTAAAGCCGTATCTCTTAAGCTCATCAACAAGAATTTTAGTATTCTGATCGTCAGGTCCGTCATCAAATGTCAGCGCTACCTTTTTTCTTACTATAGGCTTTGTGTGATTTCCGGGGGCATCCTGATTTTCATCCTTAGGCTCAGTCTGTTGAGTAGTAGCGGTGGTAGCTGTCGTCGCTGTGGTAGCCGTTGTCGAATTATTCTCGGTCTTCTTTTCCGTAGGCTCAGGCTGAGAATTACAAGCGCAAAGCAGCATAGCCAAAAGCACTAAAAGCGCACCGATGCGAAAAAGATTTCTCATAATTACCTCTCCTTAATCAATACAAGAGTAAAGAACGTTTCTCATTTCCTTCTGCTTTCTGGGATCCCAGCCGTGAATATGCTGAAAATATACAAACGAAAGCTTCTTTGACGGATCGACCAGCGACATTGCGCCTGCCGCACCATCCCATCCAAATTCACCGACAGAGCTGAGCGAGCCGCTCTCCGCGTTATTATAGTGAGTTCTCACC
>JAZSJE010000071.1:0-7321 GCA_045534135.1 Eubacteriales bacterium | reverse complement strand
TTTTTGCGCGGCTTTGCCGATTGGATGCTCCAGAAGCTCAACGACAAGGGGCTATTCAACGGAAGCGTTGCCGTTGTTCAGCCTATACGTGAGGGTATGTGCGACCGACTTAGCGAGCAGGATTGTATGTATACGCATATAATAAGAGGCGCTGAGGGCGTCGAGGTCAGCGTTATAGACGTGATAGACCGCTGCGTAAAGCCTTATGAGGATTTTGACGCTTATCTGAAGCTTGCCGAGCTTCCGGAGGCGCGCTTTATAATATCTAATACCACCGAGGCGGGAATTGAATTCAGAGAAAGCGACAGGGCAGAGGACACTCCTCCCGAGAGCTTTCCCGCAAAGCTTACTCTGCTGCTCAAGCGTCGCTTTGATCTGGGACTTGGCGGGTTTATAATTCTCCCCTGTGAGCTTATTGACCGAAATGGAGATAATCTTAGATCCTGTGTGCTCAAGTACGCAAGGGCATGGGGCTTCGGTGAGGATCTTATACGCTGGATCGAGAGCGAAAACGTATTCTGCAATACGCTTGTAGACCGCATAAATACGGGATATCCCAAGGATGAGGAGCTTGCGCTCGGATATGAGGACCGCATGGTGAACACATCTGAGTTTTTCCACCTTTGGGTAATAGAGACCGATGCCGATATCGAAGCCGAGCTCCCATTTGGCAAGGCGGGGCTGAACGTCATAGTCACACGGGATGCTCTTGAGCGCTACCGCACGAGAAAGGTGCGCATACTCAACGGAGCACACACGTCAATGACGCCCTATGCTCTGCTCAGAGGGCTTGAAACGGTCAAGGATTGCATGGATGATGAGCATATGCGCGCGTTTCTCGTGAAGCGCCTTTTTGAGGAGATAATCCCCTCGCTCGACATGCAAAGAGAGGAGCTTGAGGAGTACGCGCGCGACGTGCTGACGCGCTTCTCAAACCCATACATAAAGCACTATCTCTCGTCTATCTCGCTCAATTCTGTCAGCAAATTCAAGGTGCGAGTTCTTCCCTCTATCATTTCTTATAAGGAAAAGACGGGCGTATATCCCGAGGGACTTTTGTTCTCGCTAGCGCGGCTTATCGAATTTTATAAGAAGGGAGATCCCAAGGATTCGCCCGAGATCGTCGAATATATGAGGACCGCATCGCTTCCTGAAATACTCGCAAGCACTTCGCTTTGGGGAGAGGACCTCTCGGCACTTTTGGAGGGAGTAAAAAAATATGATAATTCACCCCTTGGATAACGTCGAGGTAAGAGCCGACGGACAAAAATACGCCCTTTGCAGAATAGAGCGGGGCGCGCAGATCATAAAATACGGTTTTCCGATCGGTATTGCGAAAGCCGATATAGAGCAGGGTGAGCGGGTAAGCCCGATAAATATCCGCTCCGCGATATGCGGCACATGCGAATGGAGCTACGAGAGCGCAAAGACCGCTCCTGTGGGAACTAAGAGCAGAAGCTTTTGGGGATATTTAAGAGCAAACGGAGAGGTCGGCATACGAAACGAGATATGGATAGTACCAACCGTTGGCTGCATAAACGACATCGCGCGTGTGCTTGCGCAAAGGGGAGGAGCCAAGGCGCTTACTCACCCATACGGCTGTTCACAGCTCGGCGGAGATCTTGCTACCACGCAAAGGGTACTTGCGGGGCTTATAAGACATCCTAACACCGCGGGTGTGCTGGTGCTCGGTCTTGGCTGCGAGAACAATCGCATGGAGGATATGAAGGCGATCCTCGCTGACGTTGATCCCGAGCGCGTGCGATTTCTCTCGGTACAGGATTGCGAGGATGAGATAAGCGAGGGATTGAATATTCTTTGCGAGCTTCACTCTGTCGCGCAAAGAGATCAAAGAGTAGAGCTGCCGATATCAAAGCTTCGCATCGCTGTAAAGTGCGGAGGAAGCGACGGATACAGCGGAATTACAGCCAATCCCTTGGTTGGACGGACCATGGAGCGCTTTTGCGAGTACGGAGCGACCGTGCTTATGAGCGAGATCCCCGAGATGTTCGGCGCGGAGCAGCTCTTGCTCTCGAGGAGCAAGAATGCCGAGGTATTTGCCGAAAGCGCTGAGATGATAAAGAGCTTCAGACAGTATTTTATAGATCACGAAGAGGGAATTGCCGACAATCCCTCGCCGGGAAACATAGCGGGCGGAATTTCAACGCTTGAGGAAAAATCGCTTGGCTGTGTGCAAAAGGCGGGAAGTGTCATGCTCTGCGGTGCGCTTGATTTTGGCGAAAAGCCGCGCGGTGAGGGTGGACTTTATATTGTAAACGGACCCGGTAACGATATGGTAGCAGTCACAAATCTTGCGGCTGCGGGCGCGCATATGATACTTTTTACCACGGGCAGAGGAACACCAATGGCATCGGTAGTGCCTACGCTTAAGATATCCACAAACAGCGCGCTTGCTAAAAGAAAGGCGCATTGGATAGATTTCGACGCGGGAGTGCTGCTTGACGGAGCGGACATGGATAGGCTCGCGGATGACCTGCTTGAGCTTTGCGTCAGGGTCGCTCAGGGAGAGCAGAGCAAGAGCGAGCGCGATGGCTACTGCGATCTTGCGATATTTAAGGACGGAGTTACTCTTTGAGGACAAAATATGGATATAAAGGATATAAAAATAATAACTCCCGATGATGGAGCGCACTATTTTTTTGCTTACTACGATATGCGCGCTACAGGTAAGATGCGACCTTCACGCGCGTTTTATTTGGGATGGAAGTCATATAAGCTTTGATACAACGATAAACGGACGCAGGCAGATAGGAATAATACCTTCGCGCGTGCTTGATTTCTAACGCGAAATAATAATTGGCAGACTGTAGACACACTTGTGCGCAGCAGGTAGTATCAGGGTTGTGCCCGAAACTGAAAATCCACCCGCATATCAATAGCGGGTGGATTTTCAGTTGATCATAATCAATTACAAAATACTCCGTAAATGAGTATAGGATAGCTTTCTTTAGCTGTGAGCTTCAGCGAAGCGAGCTCCCTTTGAGGATCTGTGGTAAGATCCAGACGGTTAACGGTATAGCACTCAAAATTTTTGTCGTAGCCAAACTCGGCAAAGGGGAGTGATCGTTCTGCTCGCACGTTTATCCTTGAGGAGCCGTTGAGCGTAAAGGCGGTAGTTACGTGAATGCCGTTTTCAAGCGTCAGGCTTTCCTGCTCTCCGTCAGCGTATTCGACCGTCAGCTCTGCCATTACCTTTCCGTATTCTCCTAAGGGGTATCCGCCCTCGAGCGCGGTAAGACCTATAAGAGTGACTCGTGACGTCTTCTTATTTGCTCTGAATATCAAGGGAGAGTCTTCGCTAAGGAGTATCGGCGCGCTAAGAGTGCCAATGCCTCCGTCTGAATAAGGACCTCTTTTTAATATTCTCGGTCGCATGCAGTCCTTAGATGCTTCTAAATCCTTTATTTTTTTGAAATATTTTTCGAATACCGTTGGATCCTGCTCGACTCTCATGGCGCTTTCGGGCTTGAATTCTTCATATCCCTCGCGCGCCTCAAACCAAAACGGCTTTTTCTCGGTATCCTTTCCAAAGAGCCTTATGTGCTTGCAAAAGCTGTCGTATATGAGGGTGGGGCGTCGCTCGGTGTCAACGAGTCCCTCGTGAAGAACTCCATCTGTGCATGCGGGCTCTCCTCGGTTGAAGTCGTTAAGCTCGGCAAAGAACCAGAAGAAGGCTCCCGCAAGCGCGCCCTCGTCTGAATTCTGAAGATACAGAGCGTTCATCTCATTCATGAAGTCGGCGATAAGATGGGGATTGTCGTAAACGAAATATCCGCCCCACTCGGTGAATACCAGAGGCTTGTCGCAAAGAATCTGCGCGCTTCTTCTTGCCCGCTCAAAGGTGGGAGCGTATGGGTGCATGGTGTAAAAATCAAAGCCGCATTTGTTGTAATAGAGCAGAGTTTCCTCATCAGTCATGCAATTCGCGCCCGATACAAGTCGCGTGGGGTCGTACTCGCGACAGATCCTCGCGCTCTCGCAAAGAAATTTTTCGGTAAATTTACACTCGTTAAAGCACAGCCAGAATGCTATCGAAGGGTGATTTCTGTCGCGCAGGATCGTTCTCCTGAGCACCTCAAGGCTACCGCTCGCAACCTCATCGTCAGACGTGTCAGACCACCAGAGTCCCGGCTCCTCGGAAACCAGCAGACCGATGCGGTCGGCTATTTCAAGTGTCTTTTTTGAGTGTGGGTAATGCACCAGACGCACGAAATTGCAGCCCATGGATTTTATTTGGAGAAGATCTGCTTCAATTTGCTCCTCGGTAGGACAGTGACCTCTGTTTCCTACCATTTCGTGCTTGCACACACCGCCGAGAAACAGAGGCTCTCCGTTGAGCAGGAATCGGTGGCGGTCTATTGAAATATCCCTGAAGCCTACAAAGCAGGAATAGCGATCAAGCTCATCCTCACCGTCATACAGAGCGACCTCAAGGCGGTAAAGATAAGGCGAGTCTGGCGACCATAGCTTGATGTCGGACAGACCTTGCTCCTGTGGTTTTGACGCTTTTTGCGTATAAGAAAGGACCTTGCGCTCCCCGTCGAAAAGCGAAATTTCAAGATCAGCGTCATTGTCCTCGCACTCTACGTCGACGTTTATCCGCGCGGCACGAAAGCCGTCGGTCAGCCTGCTTTTGAAAAATACGTCCTTTATGTAATTGTGAGGAAGGAGCAGCAGCGATACGTCGCGGATTATTCCGCCGAAATTCTCCCATCCCTCGGTAGGACCGAATTTTCGGTTTATATCCTCAAGCTCGACCGAGAGGAGATTTTCCTTTCGCAAAAGCGCGGTGATATCAAAGCTGTATTCGCAGTAGGGGAGCATTTCACCCAAAACGCTTCCGTTGAGAGTGACGCGTGCCCAGTAGGTGATGCCGTCAAGCTTCAGGATCACGCGCTCGGCGCTTTCGGCTACGGAAAAGCTCCTTTGGCACAGAGAGCGCCCTACAGGCAGATGAGAGAATGGAACGTCTATAGAGCTTGAGATGCCGCCCGCGCTGTAGCTCCAGCCGCTATTCAGAGAAATACTTTTCATATGGTTGAGCTCTCCTTTTTTCGCTTTATATCTATGCGTATAACCGCCGAGATTATGGAAACCAGGCTGAATGCCTCGCAGAGTATTCCGCCTATCGTGAAATTGAAGCAATTGTATGTAAGCCAGCAGGATGAATTCGCAATACCTACAAGGCGGACTGTTTTAGAGTTATCACCCGAAAGCGCAAGCGTCATAATGCTCATTCCTATGACAGGCATAAGCTCGAGAATAAAATTCTTCACTGTCGGATCGGCTTTAAGGACTGTGAACAGTAGGACGTATGAAGCGGTATACGCGCAGAGAAAAAGGGTATTCAATATCCATACGGGGATCCTTATACTGTCCTTTTTCATATATACCAGTGCCCTTACAACACCGAGAATGTTCAAGATCCCGCCCATAACAGCGTTGAGCATAAACATATTTACAGCAAAGAGAGCAGAGCCTGCAAATTGGCAGAGCAGCAGATTTTTTTTGCTTTTAAACTGATAGGATATTATGTTGGCTATCATTCCGAGAATGCCTATTACCTGAGCTGTAATATACATGAATTTGAACTCCTTAGAGAGGTATTAACGATTATATTATACCTCTGTTTTGTTGCTTGTCAAGAGAAAAATGAGAATTTTGGTGTGCGATGTTTGCGTAGAGAATATAGAGAAATGTATTGACAATGTGTTTGTTAATGTGCTACAATGTAATTGCTATTAGGACATTGAAGATAAAGCTTTTAAATTTAAGGGGAAAAATCATGAAATATTGTATCAATTGCGGTAGCCAACTTATGGATGATGATGCTTTTTGCTTCAATTGCGGTTGCCCTACCGATTGCGCGACACACGAGGAGATCCAAGACTATTACTCGGTATCGAAGCCACCTATAAAAACAGAGAACTCTAAACAAATCCCACCTGTGATAAGTACTTTTAATTTTAGTTACGGTGTGTTTGGAATACTTACTATCTTTTTTGCCGCTTTGGGCTTTTTGGAGCGTGAAGAAGAATTGATGATCGCAGCTACCGTTTTCAGTGCTTTTACACTTATTTCTTCGGTGGCGGGCTATATTATAACACTCGTTAAAAAGGGAACTTCTGATTTTGTATTAAACTCTATTGTTCGTTTGTTAGGTGGTTTGTTGATGTTTATCATGATGATATACATAATGATGAATGCTTAACAGAGCTCAATAGCTTGCAGACAGTGATAAAAAACAGAGGAGCAAAGCATCCTCTGTTTTTTTGCTTGTCAATAGAAAAAAGAGCAATTTTACACAAAAATCAGGGGTGATGCCATGTCACCCCTGATTCTTCATTTCTCTTAGCGCCTCAAGCGCGTCGGATAGCCCGCCCACCTCGTCTATAATTCCGTATTCGACAGCCTCGCGCCCCTCGATTATCGAGCCTATATCGGTCGCAAGCTCGTCGGGACGCATCATGAGCTCCCTTATAATATCGGGTGTCGAGGAGGAATGATCGCAGATGAATTTTACTATTCGCTTCTGCATGTCCTCAAAGTAATGGAAGGTCTGAGGCGCACCGAGAACTATCCCGTTTACTCTTACGGGATGAAGCGTCATGGTTGCCGAGGACACGATAAAGGATCTCTTTGCGGCGGTCGCGAGCGGCACACCTATGGAATGCCCGCCGCCAAGCACCAGCGACACCGACGGCTTCTTCATTGATGCTATCATTTCGGCTATTGCCATGCCCGCCTCAACGTCACCTCCCATTGTGTTGAGAATTATCAGCAATCCGTCTATCTCGTCATTTTCCTCGATCTCCACAAGCTCGGGGATTATCTGCTCATATTTCGTTGCCTTTTGTCCCTCGGGCAGAAAATAGTGCCCCTCTATCTGTCCTATTATAGAAAGACAGTGTATACGGCTTTTGCCCTCGGTTTCTACCGCGGCATCGTTGTAATCCTTCTCTGCGTCCTTGGATCCGTCCTTGCGTTCACTGCCCCTTTGATATTTTTTCTTTTGCTCAGCGTGGTGCATTATAAAACCTCCGTATGTTTAAATTTTGGTATAAAAGTGAATATTTATTGATATTATTTGCAGAAAAATGCCCTTTAAATCTTTACAAAAGCAAAAATATATGATATAATATAAAAAATTGGGCTTTTTTTAACAATCTTTAAAATCAGCTCAAAACAAAGTAAAAACAGAAAGGAATGTGTTTTACTATTATGGCAAAAAAGTTTATCGTTGAAACGTCGGCAAGACACGTCCACGTTACCGCAGAAACTCTTGAGGTTCTGTTCGGAA
>JAZSJE010000240.1:0-4372 GCA_045534135.1 Eubacteriales bacterium | reverse complement strand
ATAGCCCTTATAAGCCTGCCGACCTCTCTGGGGCCACGTGACATAAGAACGCCTTTAAGCGTGGAAAGTCCAAGTCCGTCGAGCATTCCCGCAGCTATGCCTATAACGTTTTTGGCTGCCGCTCCCACCTCGTTGCCGATTATATCCATTCCATAATAAAAGCGTATCAGCTCGCTTGAAAATTTCTCGACGAGAAGCTTTTTTGCGTCCTCGTGTCGGCTGTCGATAATCATACAGTTTGGAATACCCGCATAAAACTCCTGAACGTGTCCGGGGCCAAGCCACACCGCCACCCTATTGGTGGGCGAAAGTCGGCTCTCGGCTATCTGCGTAAGCCGTCTGCCCGTTGCCACCTCAAGTCCTTTCATACAAAGAACGAATATCTTGTTTTCAAGCCCGTAGTCGCAAAGCTCGCTCATAAGCGAGTCTAACGCCTGCGACGCAATAGATACCACTATAACGTCCGCATCCCTTACACAGGAATAATCGGTTGAGAGGGTTATACTTTCGGGAAGCTCCAGCAGATCGTTCCTTCTCGTCTGCATAAATCTCTGCATACGCTCCGAGCTCTGACGGCCACACAGGGTAACGTCAAGACCTCTGTCTATGCTGTCAAGATACCACGCAATGAGCGCTCCCCATCTTCCGCATCCAAGAACGACTATCTTCATAATCAGCGCACTCTCTCGCCCAGAGGTGTATCCTCCGCAAGGAATACCACTCTTACCTGCTCCTCGCCGCTTGCAAGTATCATTCCCTCTGAATCAATGCCGCAAAGCTTTGCGGGCTTAAGGTTTGCGACTATTATCACCTTTTTGCCGATAAGGTCCTCGGGTGCGTAGAATTTAGCTATACCCGAAACGACCTGACGCTTTTCATATCCAAGATCAAGCTGTAAGCAAAGAAGCTTCTTCGCCTTTGGAACTCTCTCGCAGGAAATCACCTGTGCCGTGCGAAGCTCAACGCCCATAAAGTCCTCAATACCTATAAGCGCGCAGCCCTCGGGCTTCTCGGGAGTAGCCGCAGCCGCCTCGGCAGCCGCTCTCTGTGCCTCCATCTCAGCCTCAAGCTCAGCCAAGAGCTTTGCCTCGTCAATTCGAGCGAACATAACTCTGGAGTCACCCACCTCACTGCCTGCCTTTATAGCGCCAAACTTGTCTTCGCTTCCGATAGTATCAAATCCGCAAGCGTCGGTGCCAAGCTTTTCGAGTATCTCAGCGGCGGTGTCGGGAATTATAGGCTGGAGCATTACCGCGCCCCAACGGATAGCCTCAAGCAGATTATAAAGAACAGTACCAAGTCTTTCTCTCTGTGCTTCGTCCTTAGCTAGCGCCCAAGGCATAGTTTCGTCGATATACTTATTTGCTCTGTTAAACATTTCAAATACGCACTCTGTAGCATCCGCTATGTGGAAACCGTCCATATTAGAAGTCATTCCCTCATAAGCCTTAACACAGGCAGCCTTAAGCTCATCATCAAGTGCGTCGGGAGCTGTGGGAGCCTGAATCACCTTATCAAAGTACTTCTTCTGCATATCGAGGGTTCGCTTAACAAGGTTACCCATGTTGTTTACGAGGTCATTATTATATCTCTTGATAACAGATTCATAGGTTATACTTCCGTCAGAATTGTAGGGCATCTCGGAAAGAGCGTAATATCTTACCCCGTCAACACCGAATCTTTCTGCCAGAGCATCGGCATATATAACGTTTCCGCGCGACTTGGACATCTTCTCAACACCAAAGTTGAACCAGGGATGTCCGAATACCTTCTTAGGAAGCGGAATATCGAGCGCCATAAGGAATATAGGCCAATAGATAGTGTGGAAGCGAAGAATATCCTTACCTATAACGTGAACGTCGCAGGGCCAGTATTTCTTGAAATGCTCGGACTGCTCCTCATAGGACTTATCCGCGTCATAGCCGAGAGCCGTGATATAGTTTGTAAGCGCGTCAAGCCATACGTAAACAACGTGTCTGTCGTCAAAATCAACGGGAATTCCCCATTTAAACGAGGTTCTGGACACACAGAGATCCTGAAGTCCTGCCTTGAGGAAGTTGTTTACCATTTCCTTCTTTCTCGATTCGGGCTCGATAAACTCGGGGTGCTCGTCAATATACTGCATAAGCTTATCAGCATACTTGCTCATTCTAAAGAAGTACGCCTCCTCGCTCGCCTTCTGTACCTCTCTGCCACAGTCGGGACACTTTCCGTCTGCCGCCTGAGTTTCGGTAAAGAAGGATTCGCAGGGGGTACAGTACCAGCCCTCGTATTTGCCCTTATATATATCGCCCTGTCCGTAGAATTTCTTGAATATCTTTTGGACAGTCTTTTCGTGATAGTCATCGGTAGTGCGGATAAAGTAGTCGTAGCTGGTGTTCATCTTGTTTCAGATGCCCTTTATCTCTCCCGCAACTCCGTCAACGTATTGCTTAGGACTTATTCCCGCCGCATTTGCAAGGTCCTCGATCTTCTGACCGTGCTCATCGGTACCTGTGCAAAAATACACGTCGTAGCCTCTCGCCCTTTTATATCTCGCTACCGCGTCGGTCATTATCACTTCGTAGGTATTACCAAAGTGAGGCTTTCTTGACGCGTAGGCTATTGCTGTAGTAATATAAAATCTTTCCTTCATGTTTTCACCTTCCAAAGTTATATAAATCTGCCTCTTAGCATTATTTTTTCTATCTTGAATTGACGTTTATCAGCGTCTGCAAACAATATATCCGCACTCTTTCCTATATCTATCGAGCCGCATGTGTCGAATATTCCGACTTCTCTTGCAGGTGCCTCGGTAGCGCATATTATTGCCTGACTCAGCGGGATGTTGCAAAAGCGCATCAGATTTTGCACAGCCACGTCAAGCGTAAGCGTGCTTCGTGGAAGAGCACCCTCGTGCGTCAGCGTCTTTTCGTTCTTTACGGTAAGAGGGTTGCCGGCTATCGAGTATTCTCCGTCGGGAGCGCCCGTAGCTTCCATCGAATCGGACACCAGACAAAGTCTATCTCCCTTACATCTGTACGCAAGCGCGACCATTTCGGGCGCTATATGTATTCCGTCGCAGATAAGTTCAGCATAAGCCTCTCCCGTAAGACATGCCGCAACAGCTCCGCCCTCTCTATGATGAAGCGGCGGCATCGCGTTGAACAGGTGCGCATATGCCGTGACCCCAGCTTCTTCAGCCTTTCGTGCCTCAGCATAATTGGCAGACGTGTGACCCAGAGCAAGAGTTGCCCCAATCGACCTTGCCTTTTTCGCAAAGCTTCCGTCGCTGTCAAGCTCATATGCCGCAGAAATATGGAGTGCGCGACATTTTTTGAATTCGGGATCATCAAGCTCGCTCGCGTTAAGTGCAGCTAAATACTCCAGGGCATGAGCCCCCTTCTTGGCGGGATTCAGGTACCTTCCCTCAACGTGCACTCCGCAAAAAGCAGCTCCGCTATCTCCCGTATCGATGCTGTTTATACGTTCAATCGCCCTGATCATCTCCTCAAAGGGAGCCGACGCAAGCGTAGGCATAACTGTTGTAACACCGCAGGAAGCATAGCCCTGTGCCATTTTTTTCATATTAATAGCGTCGGCAGTGTTAAAATCAAAGCCGTCCCTGCCGTGTGTGTGTACATCAACAAGTCCCGGAAGCAAAAGCTTGCCGTCGGCATCAATAACCTCATTACCTTCTGCCGAGATGCTTCCTCGCTCAACGATAGCAATTATCCTCTCGCCCTCGCAGAGAAGATCGAGCGGCAAAAAATCCCTCTCGGCATTTTTGTACACCAGACCGTTTATTATAAGCTTACCCATAAGACCTCCTTATTCTCAGCCAACTCCAATCTGTAAAAGCAATCCCCACGCAAGACCGTAATAGCTAAATACAGCTACAAGGTCATTAACAGTGGTTATCAGAGGACCCGACGCGATAGCGGGGTCGATTCCAAGCTTGTAGAAAAGCATGGGAATAGCTGCACCCGTAAGTCCCGATATCATCATAGCAAACCAAAGCGCCACACCGACACAGGCTGCCGTGCTGAATGCTATAGACGCCGCGTATCCGCCAATAATGGCAAGATATCCGCCAACTATAAGCACAGAAAACGCGCCTATGACGAGTCCGTTTACAAAGGCAACTCTCGTTTCCTTGAATATCAGCGCTATCTGCTTACCCGAGGTCAGCTCCTGAGTACCAAGCGCTCGCACTGTGACCGCAAGCGACTGCGTACCAACGTTACCTGCCATACCCAGTATAAGCGACTGGAAGGAAACTATAAGCGGAAGCTCCTTTACTACGCCCTCAAAAAGTCCGACCACGGCAGATACCGCAAGTCCCAAAAACAGCAGCGTAACCAACCACGGAATTCTCTTTTTCATACTCTTA
>JAZSJE010000181.1:0-3951 GCA_045534135.1 Eubacteriales bacterium | reverse complement strand
TTTCAACCCCTTGGTTCACAGACCGACATGGCTACGATCCGACTTCCCATAGAGCGCACCGCGACGCATTTTTGCGCAGAGAGAGCAGGGGTTTTTCTCTTTTCTGACGTCGAAAATAACCTTTGATATTTGCGTGGGCACTATGTGATATTCTACGTTTAAGTTGTCGCAAAGAGCCTTTATAGGCGAAAAATCCGTGCCCTCAAATCCCATATCTATCGTTATTGCGCACAGGTCGAATTTTTTAGGATAAAAGCGGCGCAGATCAGCCATGGCACAAAGAAGCGTCAGCGAATCCTTACCTGCGGACACTCCTACCGCGATTTTGTCGCCTGCCTCTATCATATTGTAATCGTCAACGCCTCTCCTCACGTAGCTGAGGACTCTTTTTATATTTTCCATAAATCTTCCTTATTCAAAAGACATAGTGTCGTAAATTTTCTGAGCTTTTTCGCTCATTTGAGATCTGTCCTTGCCGCTGTATAAAAGCAGAGGCTCGGTAACCTTCATTCCCGAGGCACCGCCCTTGGTAGCGCTTATAAGCACTATAGAGGGAATGCTTTCACTGTCTGCGTGCACAAAGGTCATAATCTTCGGCTCAAGGCGGTTTTTGCGCATGGCGGCAATAATATCGGTCAGACGGTCAGGACGCCACACAGCGTAAAATTTCCCACCGTGCTTCAGCATGCGAAAGGCTGCTGCGCAAAAGTCGTCTATATCTCCGCAGACCTCGTGTCTTGCGATGTATTTATAGTCACTGTCATTGCGTTTCCCGCTTTCCGCTTTCATATACGGAGGATTTGAAAAGACGACGTCGACCTCACCGCCTACGGTGGAAGCATTTGCTTTTGTAACGTCTTGGCAGATGACCTTTATTTTCTCACTCATACCGTTAAGCGCTGTATTTCGCATAGCAAGGTCGGCAAAGTCCTTCTGTATTTCAAGCGCGGTTATAGACGCAAAGCGGCTTCTTGCGCCAAGCAGAAGTGAAATTATTCCCGTGCCTGCTCCCAGCTCGACAGCACGGCCCTTTGGCATAGCCTTTATAAAAGAGGCAAGCATAAAGGCATCTGTGCCAAAGGTAAGCCCCTCTTTTTTTTGTATTATAGTCAAATGCTCGTTGACCTTGTCAAGACGCTCACCGTCATTAAGAAATATATTTTCCACAGTACCTCCATAGGTTAAAAAACGAAAGGTAGCTGCATAGAGCAACTACCCCGTTTTATGTACCGATAATTATAAATTATTCAGCAACAGGAGCGTCAACAGGGCAAGCCTCTGCGCACGCACCGCACTCGATGCACTCGTCAGCGTTGATTTCGTACTTGCCGTCACCCTCAGCTATAGCGTTTACAGGGCAAGCTTCTGCACATGCACCACAAGCGATGCACTCATCGGAAATTTTGTAAGCCATGATAAAATACCTCCATGTTTTTAGATTACACATACATTGTATCACAATAATTTTTAAATGCAAGAGCATTTTATAAATTTTTTGTCAAAAACTTAAAATTTTTTTGTCCAGGAAACAATGATTTTACATATTATGGAAAAATACAGAAAATTCATCATACAATACTATTTTTTTAACCGATACAATATTTGACAAAATATGCACAAAAGCTATGCTAAAATATACGAAAGAGTAAAAAAGGAGGTTAAAAATGTTAAAAAATAACTGTTTGCTCAGTATGAGCGAGGAGAATGATGAGCTAAAAATAATTATCTCGGGAGAGATAGATCATCATAGCGCTGTTTGGGTACGTAACGAGATAGACGCTAAAATAAGTGAAATGCGCCCTAAGGAAGCGGTAATGGATCTTTCGGGAATAGATTTTATGGATAGCTCGGGTCTGGGACTTATAATGGGAAGATACACAAAAATGAAGGCTGTAGGCGGAGAGCTTACTCTGCTTGACCCTAGTGAGAGGCTGATGAAGATATTTAAGCTTGCGGGTCTGGAAAAAATTGTGAGAATAGAATACGGTGTTGATGCCGAGGAGGTTAAAAATGAAGACTAAAGGAGCAAAAAGTATTTACTCGGCGCGAACAATTAACGAGATGAAGCTTAGAATGCCGTCACTGTCGGTAAACGAAGGAGCTGCGAGAGCAGCCGTTGCCGCGTTTTGCGCGCAGCTTGATCCGTCTGCTGCCGATATAGCCGATATAAAATGTGCCGTTTCCGAGGCGGTCACCAACTGCATAGTGCATGCTTACCGTGATACGGTAGGAGTCATCTACATAACTGTTCGTCTGTGCGAGGGAAATCTCGTGAAAATAGAGATAAAGGATAAGGGCTGCGGGATAGAAAATGTCGAGCGTGCCAGACAACCGCTATATACCACAGATGCTCAAGGCGAGCGGAGCGGTATGGGCTTTACGGTTATGGAGAGCTTTTGTGATAAGGTGAGGGTATTTTCGGGATGCAAAAAGGGAACTACTGTGACGCTGTTCAAACGTCTGAAGATCAAGGCATAGGTATTTCGCAGAGTGACGCGGGAGGATATGCCGATAACAAGGAGCTTATTGCCATAGCGCAGAGTGGGAATGAAAGCGCAGCCGAAAGCGCCACGGAAAAGCTTGTGCTATGTAATCAAGGACTGGTAAGAAATATAGCTATGAGATTCAGAGAACGGGGATTAGATGTTGAGGATCTTATGCAGATAGGTACTATAGGGCTTCTTAAAGCGATACGTAGCTTTGATCTTGAAAGAGGAACCTGCTTTTCTACCTATGCCGTTCCGATGATATTCGGTGAGATACGCCGCACGCTTCGTGACGAGGGACCCATAAAGGTCGGCAGATATTATAAAAAGCTTGGAATAGACCTGATCAGAGCCAGAAATGATATAATAAACACGTATGGCAGAGAGCCACATGTCAGTGAATTGGCGGAGATCGTTGGAGTATCTGCCGAGGAAGCGGCAATGGCACTCAATGCAATGACTCCGCCAAGTTCACTATCCGATTTTCTTTACGGTGATGAGGAGGGGACAGTACTTGAGGATACGCTTGCCGATATTGACAGCCTCGATCAGAACCGTAGGTTTTTGGAACGGATGGCACTCAAGGACGCTATCGAAAAAATGTCCGAGCAGTGGCAAAAAATACTTCTTCTGCGCTATTTTAGAAATAAGACTCAGCAGGAGGTAGCAGATGCCTTGGGACTTTCACAGGTCAAGGTATCGCGTGAGGAGAAAAAGATAGTGGCTTTTTTGCAAAAAGAGATGCAATAGCAGAAAAAACACAGCACCTGATATAATTTTAACAAATAAAGTAAAATTTTTTAAAAATATACTTGATATCTGATAAATTTTGTGGTATAGTATAGGATGGAAATAAAATGAAAGGTGGATATACCAAAATGACTTACAACAAAAAATCAGTTGAAAACATTGACGTAGCAGGCAAGAGAGTTCTTGTTCGCTGCGATTTCAACGTACCTCTCAAGGACGGTGTTATAACCTCCGATAAGAGAATCGTAGAGGCACTTCCCACTATCAAGTATCTTCTTAGCAAGGGTGCTAAGGTAGTTCTTTGCTCTCATATGGGCAAGCCCCATGCTATTTTCACCGAGGGCTTTGGTCTTACCAAAAAGGAAAAGGCAAAGGTTGAGGCTCTGCCCGTAGAGGAGCAGGCAGCAGCAAAGGCTGAGCTTCTCGAGAAGGCTCTTGGCGATAAGAAGAAGTTTACTCTTAAGCCTGTTGCAAACAGACTTAACGAGCTTCTTGATGGCAAGGTAACCTTCGCTGAGGATATTATCGGTCCCGACGCAAAGGCTAAGGTTGCAGCTCTTAAGGAAGGCGAGGCTGTTCTCATTGAGAACGTTCGTTTTGATGCAGGAGTGTGCTAGCGCGGTGCGGATTTCGCTAAGGAGCTTGCAGATTTTGCAGAAATTTACGTAAACGATGCGTTTGGCTCTGCTCACAGAGCTCACGCTTCTACCGCAGG
>JAZSJE010000243.1:0-3292 GCA_045534135.1 Eubacteriales bacterium | reverse complement strand
TGACGGCACAAAGCAAGGAGCCGAAGGAGCGGGTGCGCGAGCGACGCGCGGCGACTATGCGACTGCCGAGTAAGGTCAGGAGTCAAACAACCCAATCGGGGGTCTTTGGGTTCCACCTTCGGTGGGGCAGGACTTGAACTTCATTTGACTCAGAGCTACCCGGAGTCATGGGCGAAGCGGAAAAAAGCGGAAAAAACAGGCAAAGGCGCTCGTCTCATTTCGAGACGGGCGCCTTATTTATTTAATCTTCAGTTGCATCCGTGATTGTGTTCTCGTCCGCGTCGATCTTTTTGCCGAGAAGCGTAGGAAGCTGCATCCCTGCCATTGTGAACACTTCGTCAAGAGGGGGAACGGATTTCATCATACCTGAAATAAAGTTTGCTGTTGAGGTCTTGCCGTCGGCGTTCTGTCCGCCATCCCATACTGTAACCTTGTCGATCTTGATGTTCTTGATAGCGTCAACTTGTACCTTCATAAGATCCTCGAGCTTGTCAGCAATAAGTAGTTTAAGGGCTGCGTCCGCATCTCCGCCCGCACTCTTAACTATCTCAGCAAAACCCGCAGCTTGTTTCTTTAGTATCTCCTCAACGCCTCGTGCCTGAGCTTCCATCTTTGCATATATAGCGTCTGCTTCGCCCTTAGCACGTCTGCGTGTCTGCTCAGCTTCTGCTTCAGCAGCAAGCTCAAGCTCTTTCTTTCTAGCCTCTGCGCGAACGATTATGTCCGCTTCAAGCGTTGCTTGCTCCTTGGAGCGTCTTGCCTGTTCTGCTGCTTCCTCTGCTGCATAGGATTCCTCTAGTGCCTTCGCAGCCTGGATCTTTTCTGCGGTGGTAGCTATTTTGAATGCTTCTGCCTCTTTTTCCTTAAGAGCTGCCTCGGACATAGCTACTCTCATCTTTGCCTCGTTTTCACCTTGAATAGCTACGGCATCTGCTTCGGATACCTTAATTCTTTGCTCCATCTTGGCGTTCGCCTCACCGATAGAACCCTCTCTATCCTGCTCAGCTACGCTCTTCTTAGCATCATTGATCGCTTTTGCCGCTGCTTCCTTACCAAGCGCAGCGATATATCCCGACTCATCACTGATATCTGTGACGTTTACATTGATAAGTCGCAGACCTATCTTCTTAAGCTCGGTTTCAACGTTCGAGCTTACTGCCGCAAGGAATTTGTCACGGTCTGTATTGATTTCCTCAATATCCATCGTAGCAATGATAAGACGAAGCTGACCGAAAATGATATCCTTGGAAAGCTCCTGTATCTCGGAGAGCTGAAGCCCGAGGAGACGCTCAGCAGCGTTTTGCATAACACCGGGCTCCGTGGAGATGCCTACGGTAAATCTCGAGGGAACGTCGATACGAATGTTCTGCCTTGAGAGCGCGTTTTTGAGATCGACCTGAATGGAAATGGGTGTCAGGTCCAGATAAGCGTATGACTGAAATACAGGAATTACAAACTCAGCACCACCGTGAATACATTTTGCACTGCGGTTTGTGCCGTCCTTGTTTTTGCCTATCGAACCATACACTACCATTATTTTGTCGGAAGGACACTTTTTGTACCTCGAACATATCCATGCTATAAAGGAAACAACTACCAAAACGATAGCACACACAAGAAAAATAATCATATTTCTTCTCCTTAATCTATATATTTTTTACTTTCTCTTAACTACAAGGTCAGCCTGACCGCTTACTCCGATTACAACTATTTCCGTGCCGGTGGGTATTGCCTCTGTTTCGTCGGTAACTGCATTTCTTTCGACGAATGTTCCTTGGAGCATTACTTCTACCTTGCCGGCGCTACTTCTTGACGGAGGGATAGTTAGGTATACCTTGCCGGACACTCCTATAGCGTTTCGATTATCGACGTTTCCATTGTTTCTCAGCTTCAGTATCGATCTGAAAAGAAAAGCGAGAATTGCCATCATTGCAAAACCGCTTATCAACGCTACTGAAAGCGTGATAGCGAGATGTATTTCCGCATCCTGCATAATAACGCCTACCCAACCGAACACTACCAAAAACGCGATTATTCCACGTAAGGTGAATATTCTCAATCCTTCGAGCCCAGATGAGTCCATCTCTCCGCTTGTGCCGTCCTCGCCAAACACGCCGTCAAGCGTATCGTCGGGCACGTCGCCTACACTATCTGCACTACTGTCTATACCGTCTCCATCGTCACCGACTCCTATAAGCATTATTATCGTTTGTATTAGCAGTACAAGCGTTGATGGAATTGCGATACAGTAAAATATTTGCGAAATAATGCCGAGGCCGTTCCACCATTCAATAAACATATCGATCTATCCTTTCATATAAAACTAAGTCTTAGCTGAGTGTCGAAAATATTTCGTTTCCCAACGCCTTAAGCTGTGAGGCTGTGTGGGCGTACGTCATTATTTTGAGTATCTTAATTAGCTGTTGCTTGGCGTTGGCCTCTTTCTCGGTAATTTCCTCGGTTGCTCGTACAGCCGCCTTGGTTATCGAGTTATCGTTATTTATGTTTATATTGCCGTCGGTTATCATATCCACATAAAGATGATATAGGTCATCGTCACCCTTAAGCTTGTCACACGTATCGTCGATAACGTCAACGATAGCCTCAATAAGAGAGCATATACGATCAATCTGTATCGCTTCACGAAGCATGTTAATAATCGCGATACGCGCAAACTGTTCTTTCGAATAGATTCTGTTTTTTGGAGAGCTGACAAAGCCGCGCTTTACCCAGTTTTGTATCATATACGGCTCGAGCCCGGTCATGACCGAAACTTGCGAAAGTGTTATTCCGCCTGTTGCGAATATTCCGTCAAACAGTACTCTTGAAGCTCCCTTTTGGATATGAAGTGCTTCGATGGTGGTTCCAGGAAATGTTATCGGCATTTAGTCCCCCCGTGTTTCTTTGCTGTAATTTGATTATATCACACGGTCACGTGATTGTCAAGAACAATCTTGTAATTTTTGCGTTTTCGGCATGATTACCGTTTTAGAAGGTTTGTTTTTGTGAAAAATGACAAATAGCGAGTTATTGTTTTTGCTGATGTGTTTTTTGTCGAGCACGGAAAAGTGCGCAGCGAGCAACATCATTTTGAGCGTAGGATAAAAACATCATATCGGCGATTAGCCGATACATTATTGGAGAAAATGCATCTTTTTCGGCACCTCTACTCAAAAGAAAAACCACCCATTCGGGTGGTTTTTTCTTTTGGTTCCGCCTTTGGCGGAGGGCGGGGGCTTGAACCTCCTGATCTCCGGTATCGAGGCACAAGGTCGCGTAAGCTACGTCGGGC
>JAZSJE010000081.1:0-11439 GCA_045534135.1 Eubacteriales bacterium | reverse complement strand
CTACTACAGGTGCCTTAAGTCCGTCGATAGCAGCGTTAAGACCTGCGGTAGCCTGATCAATTCTGTTCTGGTTGTCAGCATTCTTAGCAGACTTTGCGAGAGTAAGCATTGTCTGGAGTGCAGACCATGTTCCCGCAGAATAATCCTCAGCCTTAAGAGCCTCAGCCTTCTTGATAGCCTCGTCAAGCTTGCTAAAGTCAAGCTTAGGTGCATCTTCCTCCTCAGCCTTTTCCTCAAGTGCATCGATAGCCGCGTTAAGCGAATCAACCGCAACATCTACAGTGATCTGATCGGTAGCCTCAAGAGCTGCCTCAGCCGCGCTTACGTAGGTCTGAAGAACCATCCAGGAAGCCTGGGTATACTTAGAAGCATCAAGCTTCTTAGCAGCCTCAAGAGTCGCGTTAAGAGCTTCGAAGTCCATCGCTACGGGAAGTTCCTCCTCAGGAACGTCGATTACAGGAGGAGTAAGCGAGTTGGTCTTATTCTTATATCCACCCTTACCGTCCTCAACTACCTCATTAGCTCCGTCAATCGTTGCCTTGCCTGTAGAGGGGAGAGATGTTCCGTCGAGCTTCTGGGTAAGAACTATAGTATGGAACTCATCTATGCTATAATCATCAGCATATGTCTTGAAGTTCTTGTTCATAGCAAAGGTTACCGCACCGGAGGTAAATACATCCTTATCGGTAATAGCATCACCGTCATTGTTGTAGAATACCTTGTCGTTTACGTAGCAATCCTCAGCATAGAACTCATCGCCATCAGCAAGATTCTCAGACTCACCCATAGCGAGCACACCGTATATCTCTACGCTTTCGTTTGCTCCGCTTACGAAGTAAGGAGCATCAGCATAGCTAATAACGTCGGTAACCTCAAGATCGGCATTCTTTTCAAGAGCCTCAAAGAGAATTGCCTTTTCGAATGCGTCAACATTGATGATCATACCGCCAACGGATACGCTACCGTTTGCAGCACCGAGAAGCGAAGTCGCCTCACCTGCATCACCTACAACCTTAACGTTTCCGATATTTGTGCTTGTTACCTTCTCAGCAATCGCGCATCCGTCAAGAGTGATGGTGTGACCTGCGCCGTCTACGTATGCCTTGATCTCCTTAAGAGCCTTGTTGATAGTAATATCAGCACCGAGAACGAAGTCACCATCAAGTCCGTCTATAGCGTAGAATTCTTCAGCTGTGTAAATAATTCCACCCTTTACAAGTCCGTTGGTCGCAACTTCCATGTTAGCCATAGCAGGCTTTGCGATCTCCCAAGAGAGATCCTCACCGTACTCAGCAGCTGCCTTGAGTCCTGCGATAGCATTAACAAATGCGTACCAGGAATCAGGTGTGTAGATAGCCTTGCCGGTGTAGTAATCGTTTTCTATAAGCTTTGCCGCATCGAGCATATCGTTAATCTTAACAACGAGCTGGTTGATCTTCCACAGACCGTTAAGTGCCTCGTTAAGTGCCTGCTCGTATACGTTGATCTCTGACTGAGGTACAAAGATGATACGAACACCTGAATCACTAACCTCGAATCTAAGAGTATTGTTAAGATCGAAATTCTCAAGATCAAGCTTATCGTATGCGTCAACAGCAGCCTCGTACTTCTCGATCATGGGATTCCATGTATCCTCAACGTACTGATCAGCCTTGCCGAACAAGCTCTCTGCCTTCGCAATAGCATTTTCGAAAGCCTCTACGCTAACAGCCATAATGTTGGTACCGTTGAGAACCGCAAGAACTTCCTCAAGAGTGTTCGCATCAACAGATGCACTGTTGCTTGCGTTTACGCTATAGCCCAATCCGAACGCGTTCGTACCCTTAACCTCACCAATATTAGCAACACTGGAAAGCGAAGCCTTGATACCGCTGTGGTTACCTACGATACCGCATGCTGTCTCTGCGCTGATAGTACCTGTATTAGCGCAATCAGATATAATTACAGTAAAGAGATCGCGTACGGTGGTAGCAACAAATCCTGCCGCAAGCTTTGTACCTGTGATATTTCCGTTGTTTACAGAGTTTGAAATATTTGCCGCAACGTTGTAGTTGCCGTTGTTAGCATCGGGATATCCCGAGCCTATAAATCCTGCCGCGTTAGCAGAAGATACGTCACCGTTGTTTACGGTGTTCGAAATTACAACCTTATAGGAAGCATCGGCACGGTTCCAGGTCTGGATACCACCGACGATACCGCCTACGTGTGCGGATGTATTAGCACCATGTGCGTCTACCGCACCGTTGTTTATACAGTAGTCGATAGTAACGTTACACTGGGTAGAAATACGTCCGAGAATACCCGCCATACGTATGTTAGCACCCTTGCCGCCCTCAGTGATCTTTACAAGGCCGTCGTTTATGGAGTATCTAATGTTAAACGTTCCTTCGTCCACATGTCCTACAAGACCGCCGATACCGGTCATAACAGTGCCGGCATCCTTGTAAACTTCGATCGTGCCTTCGTTTACACAGTTATATGCGCTCTTTGTGGAGGCCTTATAAAGCGAACCTACGATACCGCCGACGTGGTACTGCTCAGCGCTTACGGTAATGTCACCCTTGTTGGTACAGCCGTCGAATTCAGTTGCAATATTTGCGAATGCAAGAATACCGCCTACGTATCCTGCGTAAGCCTTACCGTTTGCATTGAGTCCTGTCTTACCCGTGATATTGATCTCACCCTCGTTTACACAGTTATTAAATGCAACAGAGGTAGAGCTATCAGAGGCATATCCGAGGATACCGCCAAAGGACGCGGGAACGTTCGCCAAAGAAACCTCGGAGTAGTCAAGAGAATTGCTTATAGTACCGTAATTCTTACAGTTAGTGTAAGTTGTCTCACCGGTGTAAGCGCGTCCGGTAATACCGCCCGCAACGTAAATGTCAGTGATATCACCGTGGTTTTCACAATTTGTAAGCTGAACATTGGAGGTCGCAGAGAAATTGCATCCCATAATACCGCCTGCTGCCCACTTGATGAGCTTGCCGTCGGTGTTGCCGTTGTAAATGTCACCGTAGTTCTTACAGTTCTCGATCACAGTGTGGCAATTAGCACTGTCAGCAGGAGCACCTACGATACCGCCCGCAGCTGCCTTGGTAGTTTTCGCGTAAGCGTGAGTTCCCTTGAGAACTATATCACCGTGGTTCTCGGAGTTAGAGATATATCCGCCCTTAATACCGTGAGCATAAAGTCCCGCGATGGGGTTGATGTGGTCGTTGTTGAATATACCGTTTACGGTTATCTGACCGAAGTTGTAGCAGGTGTGACCCGCAACTCTGTTATTGGTCTTAGCACTTTCTACGGTGTATCCTGCGTAGATAGCACCGCTTACACGTCCTACTATACCGCCCATATACTTAGCAGCCTTGTCGCCGGTGGAAACGCTGGTGACCTCTGCGTAGTTGATAACGCCCTCAAATACAGCGTCGCCCGTAACAAAACCAACTATACCGCCGGTTCCGTGAGCGGATCCGTCAGAGTCGGTAGTATATATCTTACCCTTAGTTGTATCCTTCTGACCGTTTACACAGTCCTTGAAGGTTGCGGCAACGGTAGTATGACCCATGATACCGCCGCCCGACTTAACGGAGGTTACGTTACCGAGGTTTACAAGTCCTGTAACGCTTGCGTCAGCCTTAACGTATCCAATGACACCGCCGCCCCATTTAGCGTTAATAGTACCCTCGTTGATACTGTAATCCACGTTGAACGCACGGTTTGCATAGCCCAAGATACCGCCTGCGGTATCAGCTGTACAGGTTATAGTACCCTTGTTTACACAGTTATCGATGTCATAAGTAGCACCGCCTGTTGTGCTGGTATCTCTGGTGTTCGAGCCTACGATACCGCCCGCAATGCTGGTACCGGTTACTGCACCGTTTGTATCATTGATACAATCGTTGATCTTAACGCCAATAACGTTATTGTTATTGTCATTGGAAAGAGCACCCATGATACCGCCGACAATATATCCCTCAACAGAGCCGTTGTTTACTGAGAAAGAGATATTTATAAGATTGTTGTTATTGGTGCTCTGGTTGTACTGCATGCCCGAAATAAGACCGCCGACGGGGTTATAGCCTTTTTTAACTGTACAACCCTTAATAGCACCTGTATTCTTACAGTAGCTAATGGTGATAGCGGCATTTACAACACGGCCCAAAAGACCACCGGTATAAAGGTTGCTGCCCTCTCCGTTAGTGAGCTTAACGTCACCGTTGTTCTCACAGTGAGTAAGAGTAGTAGTGCCTGTCTTAGAATATCCGCACATACCTGCCGCACCGGACTGGTTAGCACTTATCCAAGTCATGGAAATATCGCCGTTTGCGGTATTGATACAGTCAGTAAAGGTCTTGTTACCTTCTATCCACCCTGCAATACCGCCTATGTTGTACTTATCAACAGAGTTGGAAAGAGGAGCATCGTTCTTACACTTATTGTAGTTTACTACACCGGTAACGTAACCCGTAATACCGCCGATGGTACCAACGGGGTCACCTGTAGAAACAGCCTTTGCTGTGGAAATAGCACCCTTGTTTACGCAAGTGTCAAAGCTTACCGCAGTAGTAACATAACCTGCGATACCGCCGAGGTGAGCTTTGGTAGCAGTGTTGCTATCTGCGCCAACGGTTATATCACCGCTGTTTACGCAGTTCTTGAATGCTTTATCGACGCCGGAGGGTGTAGAGCCCATCTTACCTGCGATACCGCCTATGTAGAATTCAGTACTGATAACTGCCTTATCATTTATGGTGATATTACCCTCGTTAAAGCAGTTCTCGAAGCTATTGTTTCCGTTAGCGTAACCGACGATACCGCCGATCGCGCCGTTAGTAACATTAAGCGAAAGAGCGTTGGTTCCGTCACCAATGGTGACATCGCCCTTGTTTACAACATTCTTAAATGTTGCGCCTATTGACTCACCTGTAATTGCTCCGATAGAGATGATCTGCTCTTTTCCCGCATTAGCATCATTCGCAGGCTTATGAAGAAGAGTCATTGTACCTGTGTTGCAGATGTTTTCAAATACAGAACCGGTAGTAACGTGTGAAACAAGAATACCGGCAAACTGAGAGCCCGAATGGTTCTTTATAGTCACGTCAACGTCAATAGTCAGGTTGTACGCCTTGAACCAGTCATTGCATTCCCAACGAGCAAGAATACTATAGCCCGCGTTAGCAGGAGCAATAGTACCGTTAATTGTCATGTTCTTAAAAGTGATTCTCCACGTCTTATTAAACAAGCAGTCATTTGTAGGAACAGTTACGGTGTGGCCACATCCGTCAATGACTGCGTCCTTAATATCTCCGCCTGTTGTAGCCTTTACATCCTCATACAGATAATAGTTACCGCTGTTTGCGATCTGATTCCAGAGAATAGCATTATCGGGCTTACCCTCGCCCTTTGCAGCTACTATCGGAATATAGCCCTGATCAGCAAGGCTCTGCTTATAAGCAGCATCGGTCTTGCTTACTACAGTATTACCGACGTTACTGTAGGTAGGATCGGTTATCGCCGCAGCACCGGGAGCTTCATCCCAGTCGTCTATGTCTGTTCCCGCATTACCAACGATAGTATTTGCGCTGGTATGCCCTGCCGAGTTTGTCGTTGCTTCGGAAGTCGCAGCAAACGTAGGCAGAACGATCATAGACAAAATCATTGTGACGATCAACAAAATAGAGATTGTCTTTTTCATCTTTTCTCTCCTTTTATATAATAATTTTAAATAAAATTCTCTTGTTTTATCCGAGGGGATAGAAACACACTTTAATTTTATCCTATTTCCGTCTTTTTGTCAAGGTTTATCGGAATTTTAATAGCTTTTCTTTCCAAAAATTGACCTTTTGAACAATTTGTTTTGTGCCTTTTTGGATATTTTGCCATCACCGTTTGTTTTGCTCCAAATAAATTCCGTAATGCGCTCTCAAACTTATTTTCGCCCTGTATCTGCCACATGTATCTTCGCAAACGGGCGACCGCAGGTCGCGCGTACGGATCGGGTGATGAAATACCACCGCGATAGGTCTTTATGATACAAAAAAACGGGCGCCGTTACGGCGCCCGTCAATATTAAAGATCAATATTATTTACTTTTCGATTATACCGCCCGCAGTGATCTCTATCTCTACATTCATGATAGAAGCGATAGAAACTATCTTCTGCTCAGACTTCTCGCTCTTGTCGGACTTCTCCCATTCATTGTTAAGCGAGGTTATAAAGCTGTCCTTTTCCTCCTGGCTCATGGTTCTTTCCGAGTTGAGGGGGTCGTTTACAGGGGTGCTGCCATCGGTGTAAACCTTTTCAATAAGAGTATCGGACATGACCTGAGATTCCATAATGTCGCTTACGAACTCGTCTGAGGTGATACCCGTAGCACTGCGCTCACCGAAGATAGGGCCGCTGCCCGAGGTCATAATAACGCTCATCATATTGGATACAGCCGCGGATTCCTTAGCATACTCCTCCTCGCTCATATCGGGCTTCTTGTCAGCAAGGTTGCTGAAGGTGTCACCCATAAGCTCTGAGGTAGGTGCCGCGCTTCTATCGGGAACACCGTAGTTCTTCATAACGTCGGGAGTAGAAATAGTGTTAAGGACCTCTGCCGATTCAGGTGTAAGGTCATCAAGCATCTTCTCAACCGCGTCGGCCGTGTTAAGATTAACGTCAGAGGCTGCCTCAACTACGTCGACCGCAAGCATAAGAGAGTTAAGCATGGTTGCATAGCTCTTGGTCTTTGCGTTCTTCGAGATAGAGTCAGCAGACTCAGCCGCATCCATAACGGTAAAGCCTATCTCGTCGTGTACCATCTCGGACTGGAGCATTGCCTTGAGCATATAAGCTGTCTTTTGCTCACCCATTGTTTCACTCTTAGCGAAAGCATCGAGAACGGGGCCCATCTCTGATACCATGTCGTCGATACCGAAGGAGCTGTGCGACATCTTATCCATAAGAGCGTATGCCTTAGCGTATGCGTCCGCAAGGATATCCGCCTCATTCTCCTTATTGGTAACCTCGTTTCTGCCCTCGGTTACCATTTCTATAGATACAAGCGAGGTCTTAGCAAGGTAATCCTCTTTGCTCGAAACTACGTTCTGAGCAACCCACTCGGTCACGTTTCCGCCCGAAAGCTTATTCATAGCAAGCTCGGAGCACTTCTCTGCGCTTACGTCAAGTCCGTACTTGTCAAAGAGCTCCCTATACTTCACGGTGAGATCCGCTTCATCTACACCGCCGAGCCAGAGAAGCTCTGTGCAAAGCTCGTCATAGTTATCCTCGATCTCCTCCTCAGCGTCAACAGCCGAGAGCATTATTCCAACACCGAAGTCGGATACACCGTCAACCAATACACCAAGTCTGGGATTTTCAAGCAGACTGAGCAAAAGTCTTGCTGTGGTCTCCTCATCGGAAAGCATTGACAGAGGATTTTCTTCTGTGTTCTTAAGAGCATCCTTCTCCTCGAGAGTTACGAAAATATCTACTATCGTAGCGAAGTCCTCTTTAATGGTTTCTCTGCCCGATGTCGAGAATGCCTCGACCACAGACATCATCATGGGATCTATTGCCGCACCCATCGAGGGCATATTGAGTCCGTGGAAGGATTCCCCGTTCTTCCAGGATTCGGATGCTGCCGACGTAAGATCAGCAACAAGGATAGGAATAAGATCTGCATCATTGAACGCATACTTTACGTCTTTTATAGATTCAACTCTGGTTTCCTTATCACCGCTGTCATCCATGACAGTCATAGCCGCGGAAGCGGTAGTGCTGATAAATCTGGTTTCGTCACGCAAGGTCGTTCTGACACCGTCAACAGTATAGGTGGTCATTATATCGTATATCAATCCGCCACCAAACACCTTAACAGTCGTTGTACCCGCGTTATTAGCCGCGCCGTCAACTATATCTCCTACCATACCCAAGGTCTGCTCCATTCCCGAGCCTATCTCATCCGCGCTTGCAACGACACCTACAACGTCGTCGACAACGTCAAGGAATCCAACCATGGGGATCGCCAGCATACACATGGTTACCAGCGAGCAGATCGCACCGCAAAGAGCGCCTATCCAGCTGTTCTTAGCAAGCTTGAACTCGCCTCTGCGAAGTTCCTTAGCTTCTTCCTTCGTGGGCTCGTCGGCAGAAATTCCGCCAATGTCGCTCATATACTTCGAAACAACGTCCTCGTTGTTTTCTGCCTCGTACTTGGCAACGATATCCTCGCCGCCCTCCTCGGCATTCGGCTCGGCATCCTTCTCTACGAAGTCAGCGGCATACTTGTTTTCAACGTCGCTGAAGGCAACCTCCTCAAGGGTATCCTTTTTAACCTTCTTGACATCAGCCTTATCCTTTTCGGCGCCTTTGGTCGTAAGCTTCATAAAGGGTCTTGCTATCAGCTTTGTGAACGCCTTAAGGATAGGACGAAGGATAGCATAAAGTATCAAATAAAGCAAGGGAGCTACGATCATAGCCACGAGCGCTGTAAGAGCATCCTTACCCGCGGGCACATCCGCCAAGATAGCATCGATATCTACATCTACGCTTCCACGGACAAGACCTACCACCACGTCAAGCAGCATGCCCACTCCAAACCATGCGATAAGAGATGCGAGCAGTGCCGCCAATATTGCCGCTACAAAGGACAGAACCGTTCTTGTTACGGAAAGCTGCCATGCGGTCTTTTTGCCTCTCAGTGCTCCTACCAGCATAAACAGCAGGGCAAAGAACAGAAAGACACCTGAAAAAATAAGTCCAAACATTTTACTGTTTCCTCCAATTAGATTTACCTTTCATATAAAAACAAAAAAGGTATATAATGAGTACGTTTCCATTATATACCCTTTATTATAAAAAGTCAACCGTTTGGAAAATTTTTGTGCATATTTACCCAAAATCCTTCTTGGTGATCGCGCAATATCCAACCGTGCGGTATCCGCCCTTAACAAAGATAGCATCTCTGTGATAGCCCTCAAAGGTCATACCTAGCTTTTTCATGACCGCGAGAGATGCCTCGTTGCCCTCCATAAATCTTGCCTCTATGCGGTTAAGATCAAGCATCTCAAACCCAAATCTTATTACCTCTCTTGCCGCCTCACGGGCATATCCCTTGCCCCAGAAATCGGGATTCAGGACGTAACCCAGCTCAGCCGAATCGTTCTCGGTATCTATTTTAGCAAAGCCGCACGTGCCTATCATTCGTCTGCTCTCGCGGTCAATGATAGCCCAATCGTAAAAATCTCCCAGGGCATATCTGCTCTGCACGTAGTACAGATAATCCTTAGTGTATGACTGTGAGGGGTGCGGGCTCCATAAAAGAAAACGCGCGACCTCATCGCGGTGAGCATAATCGTACATATCCTCCGTGTCTATGGGATGCATCGCTCTGAGCGTCAGACGCTCGGTCTTAAGCGTTGGAATATTTGAAAAAATACTGTGCAGCTTTTCTCTGTTCATTCTTCGGTCTACGCCCTCTCATTCCGTGTTTTCACATAAATTATATACGATAAACGAATTTTTTTCAAGTATATGCAAAAACTTTTTTAAAAAGCTTAAATAATGATGAAAAAAGAGTCTAACAAGGTTTGACAAAGCGACACCGTTGTGCTATAATTATTATGGGTGATTGTATACCGACCGTACCGTAGGAGAAAAAATGGACAAACAAAATCTTGAGCGTCAGGCTAAAAATTATTTTCTTCCCTTTATTCTTGGCAACAACAGAGGGGCAAGAGCTTTGGCCGCGAAGGTCTTTCGCGCCCATCACATTGTGTCTTTTATTCTTGAAGACAGGCGCTCTGTGCGAAGCCTTTTTAATCTTTCCTATTATTTTGTTCCTCTGACTCCTACAGATAGCTCACGGCTTCTTTGCGAGCAGCTTATATCCTACGCAAAGCAAAATCCCTTCACCCTCCCCCTGCTCGTACCTATGACACCCTATTACAAGGATGCGGTCGAGCAAAACCGAGAGCTTTTAGAGCGATATTTCATAATCAGGGGATCCGACTCCCTTCTCTCAAGCACTCCATTAACAACCATCAGATAAATGCAGAAAGGCGGTGACGCTTCGTGAATAATAATCTCCTTGGCATACTCGGAGGTCTTGGACCGATGTCGGGAATATACTTCTGCGAAATGCTTACCGCTCACACCTACGCTCAGCGTGACTCTGACCATATAAACTTTCTGCTCTCCTCAAGAGCGGATACGCCAGACCGCTCCTCATTTATCCTCGGAGAATCCGAAAGCGATCCCTCCCCTGTCATGGCGGAGGAGGCAAAAAGACTTGAGAGCGCGGGCGCGAAGCTTCTTACTATCCCCTGTAATACAGCACATTATTTCTACAAAAAGATACAGAACGCCGTCGATATTCCTGTAATAAACATCATTGAGGAAACAGCTCGATTTTGCGCCTTTGAAAACGTAGCAAAGGTCGGTGTGCTTGCCACCGCGGGCACAGCGGCATCGGGTGCGTACGCTCAGGTGTTTGAGCAAAAGGGCATATCAATAGAGCCCTTGAGCAAGGATGAGCAGGCAGTAATAACGCGCATAATATTTGATGAGATAAAATGCTCCAAGCAACCCTCGCTGAGGGATTTCTTCTCGGTATGCGACGCGCTCATGCAAAGAGGATGCCAAAGGCTTATCCTCGGATGCACCGAGCTATCACTCATAAAGAAAAACAACCATCTGCCGCCCTATTTTATAGACTCTCTTGAAATTCTGGCTCTGGCGGCAATATCGGGCTGCAACAAATCTCCCGTAGGCTTTGACGACGCACTTATGAAATTTTACGAAAGGACAGGCAAATAAAAATGATCTTAAAAGAACTGATACAGAGTATTGATTATACCGAGGTTATAAACCGCTCAGGGCTTGATATCTCCTCGGTCGATATAAAAATGCTGTCCTCAGACTCCAGAAAGGTTTTTGAGAATTCTATGTTTGTCTGCATTTCGGGAAGCGTAAGCGACGGTCACGATTTCGCGTGCGCGGCATATAAGAACGGCTGCCGCGTATTCGTAAGCGAGCGCAGACCAGACCTGCCCGACGACGCGTATATAATTCTCACAAAAAATTCGCGAATTGCTCTCGCGGAGCTCTCCGCCGCCTTCTTCGGATATCCCTCGCGCGAGCTTACTGTCATCGGAATAACGGGCACTAAGGGCAAAACTACGTCCTCACTGCTCATATATAACATCCTCTCAGCCAGCGGAATAAACGCGGGATATATAGGCTCTAACGGAGTTTATTACAAGGATTACCGCTTCGATACCATAAACACCACTCCCGAAAGCTATGACCTGCACGAGCATATGAGAAATATGCGCAACGCGGGCGTTACCACCGTGGTCATGGAGGTATCCTCTCAGGCTCTCAAGATGGCAAGAGTCCACGGTATCAAATACAACATCTGCGTGTTTACAAATCTCTCTCCCGACCATA
>JAZSJE010000146.1:0-2924 GCA_045534135.1 Eubacteriales bacterium | reverse complement strand
CTTGTCGTCGACCCCTGCGTGCGAAGCTAAGCTGCAGAGGTCGAAACACCCATGCCTTCAAACAGCGCAGGAGAGGTGAATTGGCTCACAAGTGAGCCAAGAGGAGAACCCTCGCCGGGGGTTCTCCTACTTTTCTTGAAGGAAAAGCAGGAGAAAAGAAGCCGCTACGCGTCTTTATCTTTTTTCTTTGTCCCTACTTCCGCAAAGAATAATAAAACAAAAAAAGAAACGCCGTTTTTGTTAGGGCTCTGCCCTATGACCCGCAAGCTTTAAAAAGCTTGACCAAACTCAATTTTGGGGTTTGCGCGCTGCCATAGCCGACGTAGCCTTTCCAACAGGGAAAGCTCTCACAATTTTCTTTGTAAAAAATCCCAAAAGCACTTGAAAAAGCCCAAAAAATATGTTAATATTAGACTATAAAAAGATTTTTTATCAAAATTTAAGGAGGAAACCTTATGAAAAAAATGAGAACTAAGATATTAGCTCTCCTCTGCGTTGCGTTTATGCTTGTCAATCTTTTGGGATTGACGCTCACCGCAAGCGCAGCTAGCTCTAACGCTGTTGCGATGACCTTTACGTCGGGATTTGACTCTCTTTTCCATACCGAGAAGAAATTGACCGCCCTTCCTCAGACCTTTGAGGCAACTATAAAGGTGCCTAAGTCCGCGAGTGACCAGTATTGGGGCGATATTCTTGCGGCAAATAATGACAAGAGCGGTTATGACGGTATTCTTCTTGACCTTCATGACAAGGACGGTAAGGTAGATCTACGTTTCCTTTGCTTAAAGAGAACGGGTACAAATCAAAAGTCTATCACGCTTCGTTTCCCCGAAGCTCTTGAGCAATACAGAGGTAAGGACGTACATATTGCAGTCGTTATTGATACGGCTAATTCAAAAGTAGCTCTTTATATTAACGGTCAAAAATGGAACGGTACTCCTACAGGAGCTACCGAAAAGGATCTTGTCGATCTGTATAAGACTATAGACGTGAACACGCTTCCTTATTTCACTATTGGAGGCGATTTCAGAGAGCTGATACCTCAGGGATCTGTAAATCCTTGGTATTCCGTTTGGGGCGTTGATAACTACCGTTTCTTCAGAGGCGGAATTTACAACGTTGCTGCCTTTAGTGACGTGCGTACCGCCGAGGAGATCCTCGTTGACGTAGGCGGAGTATCGAATACAGCTGATAAGCTCATGATGAAATATGATACCTCCAACGTTACTCAAAATGGAATTATGGCAGACCTCAGCGGTAACGGATATGACCTTAAGGGTAAATCTATATGGTTCTCCGACAGATCTGCTATCGGTGAGTACGCTTATTCCTTCGCGGTAATTGGCGATACTCAGGTCGTTGCGCGTGACGAGTCGGTAACGACCGCGGGTACATACTCCTTCCAGTACACGGGAAATTTCAATAAGATATTCAATTACATAGTTGATAACAAGGAAGAAAAGAATATTCAGTTCGCATTCCACATGGGTGACATCACCGACTGGAACAACGATGCTGAGTGGTCTACGGCAATGAATGCTATCAATAAAATGAACGGCGTTCTTCCTTACAATATGGTAAGAGGAAATCACGACGGCTCGGATAAGTTCGTCAAAAACTACACGACACAGACCTTTATTTCAAACGTAGCCAACGGAGAGGAATACGGATTCTTTGATCCCGAGAATACTCTCAATGCTTACCAGACGCTTACTGTAGGCAAGGTTAAATATCTTATGCTTTCGCTTGATCTCGGTCCTTGCAAGGCTGTAATAGATTGGGCAAACGAGGTGGTAGCAAGCCATCCCGAGCACAACGTGATCATTTCCACGCACTCTTATCTGCACCGCTCGGGCGTGTTTATGGACGATCCCATTGATTGCTCGGCAACTCAGTATAATCCCGGTGGAAAGTATAACGGAGGCTCTTATAAAGAGAACGGAAACTCGGTATATTGGGATTTCAGACTCCAGAAATATAAGGACGCGGGCGAAGATTATCTCTACCAGGATGCGTCTTACATGTGGAATAACCTTGTAAAGAAGCATGAGAATATATGCATGGTGCTTTGCGGACATGAGTGCAGCGATCTTATTTTAAAGGTCGAGGCAGAGGGTGATCACGGAAACAAGATAGTTCAGCTTCTTATCGATGCCCAGGACCTTGACCGCAGACTTCAGGGTGCGGGACTCGGACATGCAGGTCTTGTAGCGATGCTTTACTTCTCCGAGGATGGAAGAACGGTAAGCACTGAATACTACTCCACAATAAGAGAGCAGTATTTTATGACCGATAACATCTACAGCTTCGAGCTTGATCTCGTTGGTGACGATAATACTGAGAATGATAACGGTCAGGGCGGTAACGATAACGGTAACAACGACAGCGAGAACAACGGAACCAACGACGGAACCAATGACGGAACCAACGACGGAACCAACGACGGAACCAACAACGGAACCAACGACGGAACCAATGACGGAACCAATGACGGAGTCAACGACGGAGTCAACGGCGGCGCGGACGTCGAGCCCGGCGACAACACTGATACTATCGGTGCGATCGAGGACGAGGATGACGAAAACGGCAGCGGATGCGGAAGCGTTATTGGAGGAGCTGTTTCGATAATTGCGGCAGTAGCTACAGTTGGACTTGGTATATCCTTTAGAAAAAAGCAAGAATAATTAAATAACTCAAGGCGGAGAGCATATGCTCTCCGCTTACTTTTCTCGTGAGAAAAGTAAGCAAAAGAGCTTCATACTAAGGTTTTTATTATTGTCTAGGATTGTGCGCTGACGTAGCCAAATATGTTTTGATCGGCAAAGTAGGCAAAAGAGCTTCATACTGGGGGATTATTATTGGCTTAGTTTGAGCGCTGACACAGGTACGCACAGTACCCAAGGGTTAAGTTTTCGCCCGCCTTT
>JAZSJE010000133.1:0-5264 GCA_045534135.1 Eubacteriales bacterium | reverse complement strand
TTTTTGGCGGAGGCTTTGGAGGCTCTGCGCGTCAGAGCAGAAATGCGCCAATGCGAGGTGAGGATGTAACGGCAAGAGTTACGGTCACATTTGAGGAAGCGGCATTCGGTGTAAAGAAGGATATATCCTTTAACAGAATACAGAAATGCTCGGATTGCGGAGGCTCGGGAGCATCGGCGGGAAGCTCGGTAGAGACCTGTACGGTGTGCCGAGGAACAGGACAGAGGACCGTCACGCAAAGAATCGCGGGTATGGCATTTCAGTCAACTACCACGTGCGATGCGTGTCGCGGAAAGGGTAAGACCATTAAAGATCCCTGCTCGAACTGTCGAGGAACGGGATACATTAAGGTCAATAAAAAGCTTTCGGTAAATATCCCCGCAGGTATCAACGACGGAGAACGTATAGCGCTTCGCGGACAGGGCTGTGACGGAAGAAACGGAGGCCCCGCTGGAGATCTGATAATTACCGTCAATGTAAAGGAGCACAATATTTTTGTGCGTGAGCCGGGAGGATACAATATCTTTTGCGATATTCCGATCACGGTTACAGAGGCAACACTTGGTGCAGAGATAGATGTGCCTACGCTTGAGGGAAAACAGAAGTTTACTATTCCCGAAGGAACTCAGCCCGGTACGGCATTTACTATCCGACACAAGGGAATACCCTTTGTTAACAATTCAAATCGCCGCGGTGATCTTGTATTTACAGTGGTGGTTGAAATACCCAAGGGACTTAACGAAAAGCAAAAGGAACATATGAGAGCATTTGCGGATAGCTGTAAGGAAAACAACTATTCAAAGAAGCAGGGCTTTTTTAAACGAATATTTGATAAAAAATAAAACCACAGGAGACAGATATGGATAAGGATTATACCTGCGAGGACTGGGGCACAGAAAGCGAATGGACTCAGATAAAGGTAACTGTACCGCTTGGAAGCCTTGACGATACGGTTGCTGTAATGAATATGGTTTCTAATTATCTTCAGATAGAGGATTACAGTGATATAGATCTTAAGACCTGCTATGGCGATCTTATAGACGAGGCTATACTTAATGCGGACAAAACTATTGCATCTGTGTCTGTATATCTGTCTATGGATAGCGGTGTTGCCGATACGCTTTCCTTCCTTCGTGAGCGTTTTAATCAGCTCGCAATAGACGCAAAAATAAGTGTAAGCGGAGTTAACGAGGAGGACTGGGCTAATTCCTGGAAGGCATATTATAAGCCGATAAAGATAGGCGATAGAATAGTAATAGTGCCTGCGTGGGAGAAATACACGGCAGAGGACGGAGAGATAATCGTAAAAATGGATCCGGGTATGGCATTTGGTACGGGTACGCATGAAACTACCAGACTTGTGATCAGACTGCTTGAAAAGTATGTAAAGAACGGTATGAGAGTAGCTGACGTAGGCTGCGGAAGCGGGATACTTGCGATCTGCGCATCAAAGCTCGGTGCCAAGGAATGTAAGGCATACGATATAGATCCCGTTGCTGTAAAGGTAGCGAATGAAAACGTTAAGGACAGTGGGCTCAGCAACGTGACCTGCGAGGTTTCCGACCTTCTCAAACAGGTAGATAAGAGTGGTGGCGCGTACGATATAATTTGCGCTAATATAGTTGCTGATATAATTATTCGTATGATGCCTGACGTTGGCGGACTTATGGATGAAAATTCACTTATTCTCGCTTCGGGAATTATAGTAGAGCGAAGCGAGGACGTTATAAGCGGATTTGAGCAGCACGGTTTTAAGATCGTTGAGAGAATTGACGAAAACGGTTGGTGCGCTCTTGCGGTAAAGAAGGCTTAAAAAGTATACGGAGGGTAGAGATATCCTCCGCTTGTTTATGTAAAAAAATATTGCTTTTTGGGTGAAAAGGGAGTATAATGTCTTTAGAGTGATCAAAATAAATAAAATGAGGTAAGATATATGAAACGTTCTGAAATAAACAAAGCACTTCACGAGCTTGAGGATATGTGCGCGAAATATCGCTTCGCGCTTCCTCCTTTTTGTCATTTTACTCCGGAGCAGTGGCAGAATATCGGTCACGAATACGACGAGGTAAGAGATTGCATGCTTGGTTGGGATATTACCGACTTTGGCATGGGAGATTTTGATAAATTCGGTTTTTCGCTTATAACTATAAGAAACGGTAACAGATCGATGCTTGATAAATATCCTAAGGTATATGCGGAAAAGCTGCTTTATCTTAAGGAGGGGCAGTGTGCCGCAAATCATTTTCATTGGTATAAGACCGAGGATATTATTAATCGCGGCGGCGGAAACGTTCTTATACGAGTATATAATAGCCTTCCAAACGAGGAGATAGACTACGAGAGTGACGTTACTGTTCACAGTGACGGAAGAACATATACGGTTCCCGCAGGTACGCAGATAAAGCTCGTGCCCGGAGAAAGTATACATATCCAGCAGTTTATGTATCACGATTTCGCGGTTGAGGAGGGCACGGGTCCCGTGCTTCTCGGTGAAGTCAGCCAATGCAATGACGATAATACCGATAATCGTTTTAGCCCCGCTGTAGGAAGATTTCCGAGTATAGAGGAGGACGAGGAGCCTTACCGTTTACTTTGCAACGAGTATCCAAAGGCTAAATAAACGGATCGCATATAGCAAAAGAGTCCGATAGGAGTTTGCAATTCTATCGGACTTTTGCTATTTCGTTCAAATATCAGTAAAAGCCTTGCAAAACCTATAAACTCTATGATATAATAAAAAAGTAAACTAAAAAAGGAGAAAACCGATATGGGATTTTTGACTGAAAATTTTTTTTTGAGTACCGAAATTGCAAGAAAGCTATATTTTGAATACGCGAAAGATATGCCTATTGTGGATTATCATTGCCATGTGCCTCCAAAGCAGATATATGAGAATACGCATTTTAAAAACATAACAGAGCTATGGCTTGCTGGAGATCACTATAAATGGCGACTTATGCGCTCAAATGGAGTTGACGAGTTTTATATAACAGGCGGTGCTTCGGATTATGATAAATTTATCAAATTTGCAGCTGTTCTTCCAAAGGCGATTGGAAATCCCATGTATCATTGGTGCCATCTTGAATTAAAGACGTACTTTGGCTATGAGGGAATTCTTTCGGAGAAAACTGCCGATGAGGTATGGAAGCTTACTGAGGAAAGACTCAGTAAAGGAGATCTCGGTGTCAGAGATATCATAAAGCAGAGCAACGTAAAATTTATCGGTACTACAGACGATCCTATAGACAGTCTTGAGTACCATAAGCTTATCTCGGAGGATAAAACGATAGATACAGTCGTGGCTCCTTCATTCCGCCCTGATAAGGCAGTGAATATAGACAAAAATGGCTGGAAGGAGTACATAGCGACACTTTCAGACGTCAGCGGAGTAAAAATAGACGGAGTGGAAGCTCTTAAAAAGGCACTTTCGTCGCGGATTGATTTTTTTGATGCTCACGGGTGTAGGGCGAGCGACCACGGACTTGACAGAATAGTTTACGACGCTGGAGAGGGAATAGATCTTGATGATGTAATAAACAAGGTCATGAATGGAAAACACCCTGACGCAAGAGAGGTAGAAGCCTTCAAGACCGAGCTGCTCGTATTCTGCGCAAGTGAGTACAAGGCACACAATTGGGTAATGCAGCTTCATTATAATTGCCTGAGAAACCCCAATTCCGTAATGCTTGAACGCTTAGGACCTGATACAGGCTTTGATATTATAGGACCCAGCAACGACTGCGCAAAATTTGCGCTTTTGCTTGATAGGCTTAATCGCGAGGATATTCTTCCAAAGACCATAATTTACAGTCTTGATCCAAGTGACAATCAGTTCATAGACACTATTCTCGGTGCATTTCAGGGTACAGAGGTGCCCGGTAAGATCCAGCATGGAAGCGCATGGTGGTTTAACGACAACAAGCAGGGAATGAGGGATCAGCTCATAAGCCTTGCAAATCTTTCCTTGCTTGGTAATTTTGTTGGAATGCTTACCGATTCACGAAGCTTTCTCAGCTATACAAGACACGAATATTTTCGCAGAATACTCTGCGCTCTTATAGGCGAGTGGGTAGAAAACGGAGAGTATCCTTATGACGAGGAGGCGCTTAAGGAAATAGTTCAAGGAATCTGCTACAATAACGCGAAACGCTATTTTAACCTTTGATAAAAGGAGGAGATTTGCTATGAAAATGACCTTTAGATGGTACGGAGAGGGAAACGACCGTATCAAGCTCTCGGATATAAAGCAGATACCGGGTGTTGACGGTATCGTATGGGCACTTCATCACAAAATGCCGGGCGAGATATGGGAGGAGAGCGAGATAGCCGAGGTCAAGCGACAGCTTGATGAATACGGCTTCAATATGGACGTTGTTGAGTCTGTAAACGTTCACGATGATATTAAGATAGGATTACCCAGCCGCGACCGCTATATTGAAAACTATAAAACTACAATAAGAAATCTTTCTAAGTTTGGTGTAAAGGTAATTTGCTATAACTTTATGCCTATATTCGACTGGACAAGAAGTAACCTTTTTCATCCTGTAGGCGACGGATCGACAGCCCTTTTCTACGAAAAGAATATGATACAGGACGACTATAACGCAATGGCAAAGTATATTCTTGATTTCACCGAGAAATACAACATGTCATTTCCGGGTTGGGCGCCTGAGCGTATGGCAAAGCTCGATGAGCTTTTTAAGGCGTATGAGGGCGTTGACCACGAGAAGCTCTGGGCAAATCTTAAGTATTTTCTTGAGGCTATAATGCCCACCTGCCGCGAGTGTGATATCAAGATGGCGATACATATGGACGATCCGCCATGGGATATATTCGGACTGCCCAGACTGCTCATAAACGAGGCAAACATCGATCGCTTCCTGCGCATGGTTGATGATGAGTATAACTGTCTTACACTTTGCTCGGGTAGTCTTAATGCCGATCCCGATAATAACGTTGCGGATATAGTACGCAAGCATTGCGATAGAATTGCATTTGCGCATATAAGAAACGTAAAGCATTTCCCGAATGGCGACTTTTCAGAGGCAAGTCACAGAGATTGTGACGGAGATACGGGCATTCTTGAGATACTTAAGGCTTACCATGATTGCGGATTTGACGGATATATCCGTCCCGACCATGGCAGGCATCTTTGGGACGAGGGGCCTGGAAACGTGCGTCCCGGATACGGTCTTTACGACCGTGCGCTTGGCATAATGTATATGTTAGGCGTATGGGACAGTCTTGAAAAATTTGATAAATAA
>JAZSJE010000044.1:0-7711 GCA_045534135.1 Eubacteriales bacterium | reverse complement strand
CGATCCGACTTCTTATATTATTGGGATCATCAGCAAATTTATCAAGCACAGCCATGATGTATTTTGCTGAGGAAATTTCGTTCCAGCTCTCCTTCCAATATCCGCCGTCGATAATGAAAAAGCTTCCATCGGCGAGCTTGTATATGTATCCCATTCTTCCGGGCCAACCAACAGCGGCATCGGAGAGAAGTGTGATAGAATTATCGCCAAGGTCGTCATATACGTTTTCGCACTCAAGTCCCGGGAGTGAAAAAGTATCTCGGTTATCGGTTATAACTCTGGTTTCTCTAAATACGTCAATATATATAACGTTGATTATCAAATCCTCATTTATATATGTAGCATACAGATTGTTTCCGATCTTATTATCGGCGTAAAATATAAATCCATTTTCCTCGAGAATTTTTAAATATTCCGAAAATTCCTCAGGTGAGCTTTCGTTAGCAATGCTCATAAAAGAGCCTTCACCAAGATCTATATTTTTCAGAAAAAAGTCTTTTACAAAATCCGGGGTTCTCATAATTTTTCCTTTCTCATTTTAGTTAGTCAGGTATAGCATCCCAACGTACGCCTTCCCATGTTTCAAAATTGCTGAACGTTATGCAATCTCCACCGTGATAGTAATGGATAATTCCTTCCTTAAATAGGTGTTCTTGATTAAATCCTACGTTCATAACTCCGTTGTATGCAGAATTGTTTTCATAATAAATCGATCCGTCGTGATTGAGTCCGTCATAGTGCTGCTTGCACACAGGCCAGAAAACGATAGATGGCGTAATGTGCTGATATACCGTGTCAGCGGCAGTATCGCCGTAACCGTGATGTGCTACTTGGACAATATCTGCCTGAAGGGACGTGTTATATACCGGATCAAGCACGTTTCTGTTTGCCAGTGCGTGACAATCAGCCAAGTAAAGGGTCTTTTTGCCCATAAACTCTACCATACTGACTATAGAGGTGTCGTTATGAGTTTTTACAGAATGATAAATGAGCTGAGGTGTTGAGGTAGTGATAGGAGAGCCAAGTACAAGATCCTGAGAGTGATAAACAGTGAGCTTGATATCTCTTATATGATGCACCTGTCCAGGATGTGCTTTAATTACAGAGTCGGGCTTCCAGACCAGCAGAGCTGTTTCAAGTTTATCGCCCCACTGAGGCATTGTGGACGTACCTTTTTCACCTATATCCTGCTTAGAAAGCATATATTCACTTGGAGTGTTGTGGATAACAGTTTCAATTTTTACTCTGTTTCTTATTGATGCATCAAAAGCCATATCAATAAAACCGCCTAAATGGTCAGAGTGAGTATGCGTTATCAGCCATGCCGCGACGGTGATATTATCAGGGTCATCGGCATATTTTTCCAGTACTGACATAATATATTTTGCCGAGGAAATTTTATTCCAGTTTTCCTTCAAATATCCGCCGTCTATTATAAAGAAGCTGCCATCTGAAAGCTTGTAGATATATCCCATTCTTCCGGGCCAACCCACCGCGTCGTCAGAGAGCAGAGTAAGTGACGGCTCTGCGGTTTTCTCGTAAACGTTTTCGCTTTCAAGACGTGGGAGAGAAAATTTACTTCTTTCATCACATATAACTCTTGTTTGCTTGAACGCGTCTATATACATAACGTTAAGTATGTGCGTATCGCTTGTATAGGTAGCATATAGATTTTCACCTATTGTATTGTTGGTGTAGAAATCGTATCCTGCGTTCTTAAGGTCTTCAAGATACTTATTATATTCTTCCTTGTTGGTTTCTATTGAAATGTGCATTACCGAGCTTTGACCAAGGCTGAAATCCTTGAAATTAAAATCCTTTCCGTTGTAAAGCGGAAGATTGGCAGGGGTCTTGGGAAGCTCTTTGTCATAGTTAACGGATGACGTGGGCTTCTTTGTGGTAGACTGTGTTTTTTTGGTCGTCGCAGAGGTTTCTGTCGTATTCTCGTTGCTTTGGTCCGCAGATCCCTGATTACAGGATAAAAGCAGGGAAGAAAGCATGCAAAAAAGCAAGACAAACGCCATTATTTTGGTTATCTTCATTTGTTGCGCCTCCTATGTTTTATTACTGTAATTTTACCACAAGATCCCTGTCTGTGTCAACCTAAAATGCTCAAAATATAACGAAAAAAAACAGCACCCATTGGGTGCTGTTTTTAAAGATAAATTATTTTACGTAGTCAACCATGTTAAAGGTGTTGAGATTCTTAAAGTCAGTAATAACTGCGCAGGTGTTATCAATGAGATATACCTGAGTTACACCCGGCTTAACAAGATATGCCTGGTTGAAGTCAATGTAAAGAACTCCACCGTAAGGCTTGCTGTTTTCGTAATATACGGAGCCATCAGGGTTCTTTCCGTCATAGTGACCTCTGCAGTCGGGCCAGAGAACCATCTTGGGAGGTGTGGAAAGGTGCTTGTAGCTTATACCCGATTTGGTGTCACTGTATCCGTGGTGAGATGGCTGAAGCATATCGCAATCAAGGTTCCTTCTGTAAAGAGGATTGATAACGAGGCGGTTGGTCTGTACCCAAGAGTCAGCAAAATACATAGCGGTTGTATCCTGATAGTATACTCTTGAAAGAATAGAAGTGTCATTGTGGTTTACAGCGTGAGTGAAATTCGCACCTGTAGAAACGTCAGTTGAGTAGAGAAGGGTCGACTGAGAAGTATAGATCTCAAAAGCAAGGTCGCGGAAATACATCTTCTGACCACCGTGAGCCTTTATGATATTAATGTTAGGGCTGGTAGATTTCTTGAATCTTTCGATAGACTCCTCTAATCTGTGCGCGATCTCAAGAATAAGTTGGCCGTTGGTTTCAGATAAAAGCTCACCATCGCTGGGAGTGTTGTGGATTATAGTTTCAATGGTGATTTTGTTTCTGTATTCCTCAGTAAGAGAGATGTCAACAAACGCGCCAAGGTGGTCCTCATGGGTATGAGAAATGAACCAACCCGCTACTACGATGTTTTCAGGGTCAGGAGCGTGTGCCTTCATTACCTCAAAAATAGTGTGTGCAACAGAGGAAGACTTTGTAGGATTCATTGCATTAGCGGTGTAGTTTCCGCCTGCACCCCAATATCCTCCGTCCATTATGAAGAAGCTTCCGTCAGCAAGCTGATAGAGGAAGCCCATTCTTCCGGGCCAAGTTACCTTATTGTCGGAGAGCATAATAAGTCTGGGAGCAACCTTACTGTCGGTGCTGGGTGTGTACTTGTTATCCTGCTCACGGGTATAGAGATCGAAATAAGGTCTTTCATCTATGATTATTCTTACTTCGTTGTGATCGATAGATGTTGCTACGGGATAATTGCTCGTGTCTTCCTCGTCATAATCGTAAGCAAGGAACATAACGGTGATGATCTGAGACTTGGAAATATAAGTAGAGAAACGATTGTCACCGATCTTGTTTGAGTCATAAAGAACGGCACCGTTATCCTCAAGGTACTTATTGAAAGCCTCGTACTTTTCAAGGGTGGTATTCTTTGCGATGTGCATGTAGGATCCCTGACCGAGATCAACGTTGGTAATATCAAACTTCTCACCGTTGAATTCTTCTACCGCATCAACATAGGATACAAGCTTATTATTATCAATGGTGGGAGTGTTTGTGTTACCCGAATTATTTCCGGTATTGTTATTTCCGGTATTATTGTTACCGGTGTTTTCGTTTCCAGTGTTGTTATTGTCACCCTGGTTGTTATTACCTGTGGTAGTTCCTGTTGTTTGTGATGTACCTTCCGTTTCGCTTGAGTCACTGCTTCCGCCATTGCATGCAAAAAGCATTGCAGAGAACATACACAGTATTAAAAGAAACGCAACAATTCTTAATTTTTTCATATAAAATTCCTTTCTTTATCTAAACATAAGCCTACATATACATTTTATCATACGTAAGTTTTTATGTCAATTGTCAAATTTGCCAATTATTTGAGAAGAAATATAGTGAAAATAACAATGTAATATAGGTGTATTTACAAGGATAATTTTGAGCAAAATTGTTGACATAAAACATAAGTCGTGATACAATAAAGAGATGGGAAAATTACAATTTATGAAAGGAGAAATGCGCAATGAATGAAAAAAACAGAAGTGATGAGCTTGATGATTTTTGGGATCTGAGCGACATTTCTCCAAAACGTGCTAAGGTGTCACCGAGTTATAGACAGATAACACCTGCGGAGATTGAAATACCCTCCCCGAAAGTCGCTCAAAAATTTACCTCACAAAGCGATACGGTTATAAAAAGATACGTTGATCCTATGCATTATGAGCATAAAAAGATAAAAAAAGAGGCTATTGAAGCTTCTGAGGAATATATTCCATCCAGTGGGCTTCTGCACAAGGTCACTCTTAAAAAAATGAAAAGCACATACAATTTGTACTTTGATTTTGTAGAGGACGCAAAGAGATACAAAAATTATATCGCGCAAGAGGTGCCGTACGTTTCTTATTATTCCTACGTTCCGCAGTACAACCAGCTTTCACGCGAACAGCTTGCATATTATCTGTGGTGGAAGGATTGCTTCAAAAGATCTGTTTTTATAAGAACGGACCTGAGCTATATTCTGCTTTATATTTACGAAATAATAAATTTAGGTGATGAACAGGACACTTGCGAGGCAAGAGATACCTTAGCTACGCTCTGGAATTGCTATCATGAGGAATTTGCCGCAATATCTTCAAAGCTGGCTGTCTGGATATGCGATTTTTGCCTTCTGCATAAGCTATCTCCACCATCGAATATAGATCGTGATATAACGAGATATACTCCGTCACTCGGTGAATTTTTTATAGACATCAGTGATAATGATCCCATCGGATGTGTTAAAGCGCTTTTGAAATACGGAACTGAATACGATTACAGAAAAAGCAAGTTTGCCACGGATAAAAATATTGAAATATTTGATAAGCATATTTTTGGCGCGATGCTCACGACGGTTGAATTTTTCTCTAAAGACGGTGAGCTTTTATCCGAGCTTGTGTCCGATGACAGCAGACTTATAAGAAACGCTTTTGAAGGGGCGCTTTGCGCGTCAAAATGGAAATATGAGCTTGATGTCAGGTATCTATCCTTTTCACGCTCTAATGAGTTGCGATTTATTATGGGCGACGTGGTTAAATACGCAGAAAACAAGATCAGAGCATTTATAGGTGTTAAGTCAAGGCTATCGGTATATTCGGTAGGTACAGACCTCCAAAACGCTATTAATGAATATTTTGAAAAAGCCTTTGCGGCAGAGAAGCCGAGAAGTAATAAAAAGTCCGAAGAAAAGCAGGCTTACGATGTGTTATACGAAGTTGCCTCTAAGCCTTTTTCGCTCATAGAGGCTAAAAAGATTGAAAACGAGTCATGGGAAACGACCAACGAGCTTATCGGCGCATTTGATACGGAGAATACCTACAGTGACGAATGTGCGGTTAATGATGAGATTTTCGCAAAGCCTTCTTCTTTTGAGCCTGCCGATAAAATTGAGGGAAATGCTGAAGATGATCTTAGCGGTGCATTGGGAAGATATTTGGATTTTGCCAGAGCTGTCAAAGATAAGGATCACAGAAAAATGCAAGAGATATCACAGTGCCTTGATATGCTTCCCGATGCCGTATGTGACATTATAAACGAGATATCTGTAGAAGTTATCGGCGATATAATCATCGAAGATAACGGAGATGGATTTGAAATAATAGAATGTTATGCCGATAATATAAGATAAATGGGGGATTTTATTGTGAATAGCGAAATTGAGATAAAAAAGATACCCAAAAGAATACTAAATTCCTTACTGCTTTCGGTATCTGCGGGCGTAGTGCCGAGAACGGGGGCACCCTATATTGCGATAGGAAGGAAGGATGAAATATCCGCGCTTCTTGGCGATCTGGAGCAGATAAACGAAGGATGCGGAACTATGCGATTTATAATAGGACGGTACGGAAGTGGAAAGAGCTTTCTTATGCAGCTTGTAAGAGGGTACGCACTTGAGCAGAATTTTATAACTGCCGATGCCGATCTGTCGCCCGAAAGAAGGCTTTACGGATCTTCGGGAAGCGGTGTTGCTACCTACAGAGAGCTTTTAAAGAATATGGCTTCTAAATCTTCTCCCGACGGAGCGGCATTGCCTAAGATAATAGCACGTTGGATAGATATGTTAAAAACTGAGCTTATCAGCGAAGGAATATCGCAGGACAGCGTTGAATTCTCGGATAAGCTTAACCTCAAGGTTGTGGAAAAGCTTCGCGATGTTGAGGATATGGTGGGCGGATTTGATTTTGCCAGAGTTATAAGTAAATATTATACTGCTCATCTTAGTGGAGATGATGAGCTTAAGACTGCTTGCTTACGATGGCTCAGAGGAGAGTTTTCTACTAAAACGGAGGCGAGAGCACAGCTTGGGTTCAGTACCTCTGTAATTATTGATGACGATAACTGGTATGATTTTCTCAAGCTGTGGGCAGTGGTTGTGCGCTTTATGGGGTATAGGGGACTTGTGGTATTTATTGATGAGTGCGTAAATCTCTACAAGATAACTCATAGAGTAAGCAGAGAAAATAATTATGAAAAAATACTTTCGATGTTCAATGATACACTTCAGGGACGTGCACCGGGACTTGCGCTTGTATTAGGCGGAACACCTCAGTTTATGGATGATACCAAACGCGGTCTTTTCAGTTATGAGGCCCTTCGCAGCCGTTTGTGTGACAGCCGTTTTTCATCCGATGAATACAGAAATCTTGTAGGACCGGTAATACGACTTAAACGACTCACAGATGAGGAGCTTTTTGCTTTGATTTCCAGAATAACCAAGCTTTATGCGGTAAACTACAGTCAGGAGCCGAGAATAAGCGAAGCGCAAATGGAAAAATTTTTGCAAATATCCTTGTCAAAGGCGGGAGCTGACAGTATGGTAACACCCAGAGAGATGCTTCGCGACTATATGACTGTTCTAAATATACTTTTCCAAAATCCTGAGGTGAGCTTTGAGGAGGTTATAAACAAGAAGCGTAATGACGGTAAGGCAGATGAACAGAATGAAAGAAGTATAGAAGAACCGTCAAAGATTTTTAGTACGACAGATATTGAGTTTTAGGGTGCTTTGCTTGAATCGTAGGAAAGGAGTTATATGGTAAACGCGGAATGTATTTTTGAGCGATTTTCTCCGTTTATAAGAGAGTTTATATATTCGCATTCATGGGACGAGCTTCGCGAGGTACAGATAGCGGCAGCAGAATCTATTTTTTATACTCAAAATAATCTTTTGCTTACTTCGTCAACTGCGAGCGGAAAGACTGAAGCTGTATTTTTTCCTATTCTTACCGAGTTGACTGAAGATCCATCAAAGAGCATAAGTGTTCTGTATATAGCGCCGCTTAAAAGCTTGATAAACGATCAATTTTACCGCATCGAGGAGCTTCTTGCGCAAACCGATATAAAGGTTACTCACTGGCACGGTGACGTCGGACAGTCAAAAAAGAAGAAGCTTATTGAAACTCCAACAGGCATTCTTCAGATAACCCCTGAATCTCTTGAGGCTATGCTTATAAACAGACACAACGATATAAAGCGTCTTTTTTGTGATCTTAGGTTTGTAATTATAGATGAGATACACACGCTCATAGGTACGGATAGAGGAAATCAGATCTTATGCCAGCTTTCGAGAATAGAGAGTGTTATAGGCCATTCACCACGAAGGATAGGACTTTCCGCCACGGTAGG
>JAZSJE010000200.1:0-2332 GCA_045534135.1 Eubacteriales bacterium | reverse complement strand
GCAAGAAGGAGGAAAAGAAATGAGAGATCTGCCGGATACACCGTTTTATGCCGGAAGCCTATCCAAACAAAAAAAGAAGAGGATCCTCTTTGTTGCAATACGTATAACTCTTGCGCTCATCGCCATGATGCTCGTTTTCTTACTCTCTACCCTTCTTGTTATGTCTATCATAAGCACTGTTAATGCGCCTCAGGAGGAGATAACCGATATTGGGGATACCGAAAAGCTACCAATAGCAGATATACCGATATCAAACGATCTCTCTCAGATAAACGGAAGTACAATGGCTCCGGCTGTTTCAACGCTTGTAAATCTTGAGAGCTATGAACACAGGGCAAAAACCAGAGCAGGAACAAACGCTTTCACGGTCGGTAATAAGCCCGCTTTCTTTGTTACAGCCGAGTCGGTAGCGGCTCTCAACCAGATGATAGGCGATTTTTATGCGGCTACGGGTGACGATAATATCTATATAGCCAACGCTTATAACTCTAATGACGGTGCCGCGCAGGACTCACCGTACACTCTCGGAACCGCCTTTGAGCTTAAATACTTTTCAGCTGCGGATATATCCGATTGGACAAAAAAGGACAGCATCTACGGTGTTGAACTTTACAGTTGGATATATGAAAATTCTTACAGATACGGTTTTCTTGCCGTAACCGACCTTGACGGAGCTTCTGCGCAGAACAACATATTCAGATACGTAGGCGTACCGCACGCACAGTTGATAAGAGAAAACAGGCTTTTACTGAGCACCTACTTCTCATGGATAAAATCTTATTCCGAAAAGAAACCGCTTATGGGTTCGGAATATGCCGTTTATTATCAAAAGCCGGGTGAAAGCGTAGCTGTCCCCGTAAATTATATGTACACTGTCTACGGCAACGCACTTGACGGATATATAATAACCGTAAGCTTATATTAAAATATTTTTCGCCCCGCTCTGCGGGGCGTTTTTTTTTGCGTCTTTTGTGGCAAACTATTAAAAACAAAAGGAGCAAAAATGAGCAAAAGCAAAAAAATCTCCGATATAATTTTTATAGCTTTGATCTGCACTGTGATTTTAGCGATAGGAATTATGATCATTCTTCTGCCGAGCAAACAATTTTCGCAAAAAGAAAACAGACCTTTATCGCAAGCACCGATTTTTTCTGTCGAAAGACTGCTAAACGGAAAATATTTTGAGGATCTTTCGCTTTTCGCCAAGGATCAGTTCCCTTTTCGTGACACCCTTGTTTCAACGCGTTCTATTTGCGAATTGTCGCTTTTCAAAACGCAGGTAAACGGTGTGTTAGTTACAGATGATAAAGCTCTGATCGCCTTACCCAAAAATGAAAGCACCGAACAGATATCAAAAAATGCGGATAGGCTACTCTCGCTTAGCAAAAATCGCGCTGTAATTTACACTCCACCGCGTTCAATTGACGTCTTCAGCACTTTTTTGCCGCAGCCATATGATTATGAAAAGGAAACAAAAATATTTTCAGCACTGCCCGAGCACTCACGTATTTTTCTTGAAAATTATTTAAGCGATAGTGATTACAGTGATTACTATAAAACGGATCACCACTGGACAACAGACGGGGCTTTTCGGGCATATAATCATATATGCGAAAGCTTCGGTGTCAAGGCATTTGATGAAAATCACTTCAGCAAACAAGCAGCCACACACAGCTTCAGAGGCACGTCATTCTCGCGCTCGGGCTTGCCCGAATTTATGATAGCTGCCGAAAATATCCTTCTTTACCGCTACTCCGATGATGACAAGGTAAGCATAACAAATCACGAAACGGGAGAAACCGCAAAGGGATTTTACGATCACAGCGCACTTGAAACGTCGGATAAGTACAGAATATTTCTCGGGGGCAACTACACTCATTTAAGTATAAAGCTAAATTCGACTTCAGAAAAGCCAAAACTTTTGCTGCTTAAGGACAGCTTCGCAAACTCTCTTATTCCCTTTCTTGCTCTGCATTACGATATTGAGGCAATAGATCCGAGATACTGTACGCAATCTTTTTTAAGAGAACATCTTCAAAATGAGGATTATGACAAAGTTTTAGTTCTTTTAAGCTTTGACACCTTGGCGAGCATCTACTAGAGTATTCAGAACCCAAACTTGCGCCAAATCTCCATATAACTTTTTTGTTTGCGGCAGCGCAAGCACCCCGTAAAATCGCTTCGCAATTTTCGGGGGTTCGGATCGCGACGATATACTGAATAAACAAAAGACCATCCTTTTGGATTGTCTTTTTATCTTCAGGGATTCAGAACCCAAACTTGCGCCAAATCTCCATATAACTTTTTTGTTTGCGGCAGCGCAAGCACCCCG
>JAZSJE010000193.1:0-3936 GCA_045534135.1 Eubacteriales bacterium | reverse complement strand
CTGACCGTACCGACTATGACTTGACACAGCATCAGAACGAGTCCGGTAAGGATCTTACTTATTTCGACCAGGAAACAAACGAGCACTACATTCCTTACGTGGTTGAGCCCAGCCTTGGTGTTGAGAGAACCGTACTTTCAGTTCTTTGCGATGCTTACGATGAAGAAGTTATCGATGCAGAGAAGAATGACGTAAGAGTAGTAATGCATCTGCATCCCACTCTCGCACCCTTCAAGGCTGCAATACTTCCTCTTTCCAAGAAGCTCGCTGAGGGCGCTGATAAGGTCTATACCGAGCTTTCCAAGTACTTCTCGGTTGACTACGATGAAGCGGGATCTATTGGTAAGAGATATCGCCGTCAGGACGAGATCGGTACTCCTCTTTGCATAACCTATGACTTTGATTCCGAAATTGACGGATGCGTAACCGTTCGTGACAGAGATACAATGGAGCAGGTAAGAGTTCCGATAAACGAGCTTAAGGCCTATATAGAGAAGGCAATCGAGTTTTAAGAGGTAAGACGATGGCAAAGAAAAAAAGTATTACCAAGATACTGATAAGCATTATATTCATAGCTATCGGTCTTGGATTTGTGCTTGACGCCATACTCAAAATAGCTGAGCTCAATTTTGAAGCACTGCTTGCAATAGATTGCGTTCTTGGCGTTCTTATGTTTGTTCTTGGGATCATGGGTGTTTCCAAGGCGTCTATAAAGGCATGCCGAATTATTGCTGTTATAGTTTGCGTTCTTGCAATTGCAAGCTTTGTTATGACCGTATTCAGCTTTAATCTTTCCGCTATCTTGGGAGCCATAACCACAACGTTTGTATGGGCGCTTCTTGCGTGGATTTATTTTGATCTGAGCTGATCTGACTTTTGGAGGTAGATATGAAAAGAATGGTTGCCATAGCTATCGTTACAGTTCTGATACTCATTTCGGTTTGCGGGTGCAGTATGAGTGAAGACATTTCTCAAGCTACTGTATATGCAGAGGAATTCCTTGATTTTGTGTTGGCTAATGATAGAAGCAATGCGTACTCAATGGTATCAAATATATGCACCGAGGAAGAATTTACATCTCTTTGGGAATATATGCGCCAAGCTTTCAACGGTGCTACCGAATATACTTTAAAGAGTAAATCATGGAAAACAAATACTAATGCACTTAACGGTATTACTACAAAGAGCGTTTCATTTAATGTTTTTTCGAATAACGGACAAAAAGGAACCTTTGATATTGTTATAAGAAGTGACATTAACGGATTGGCAGGATGTACTTATACCATTGATTCATTACAGGCAGAAAAATAAAAACAGAGGGCGAAAATTAATTCGCCCTCTGTTTTTTGCAAAAATGGAAAACTAAACTGCTTGGTAATGAGCATATAAAGCAGAAGCGAAGTTCTCAGTTGAGAACTTCGCTTTTTAAAAATTTAAGTATATCATATATGTTTTTTATGGGGTGAAGCTTTATACCGCTTACGGTAGGACAGCTCTGTGCGTTATGAACGGGTAGCAAAGCATCCTTGAATCCCAGTCTTGCCGCCTCTCTCACTCTTTGTTCAACGTTAGAAACGGCACGGCATTCTCCTGCAAGACCTATCTCACCGATGGCGATAAGTGTGTCCGGTATCTTTTTGTCTGTTAATGAGGATATGAGAGCCATAGCAATTCCAAGGTCTGAGGCGGGCTCGTCTATCTGCAAGCCGCCGATAACGTTAAGGTAAACGTCGCTACCCGAAAATTTCAGTCCCAGACGCTTTTCAAGCACGGCAAGAATAAGACAGGTCCTGTTATAGTCAATTCCGTTTGAAGTGCGTCGCGGAGCGGGGAATGCGGTCTGAGTAACCAATGCCTGAATTTCGGCAACAATAGGACGGGTGCCTTCCATGGTGCAGACCGCGCAGTTGCCCGATACGTCGGTTGGACGGTCAGCAAGCAGCATTTCAGAGGGGTTTTCCACCTGGCGCAGACCGATATCGGTCATTTCAAATACACCTATTTCATTTGTTGATCCAAAACGGTTTTTATTGGCTCTTATTATTCGGTAGGTCTGACGCTTATCACCCTCAAAGTTAAGAACAGCATCAACCATGTGCTCGAGCACCTTAGGACCCGCAATGCCGCCCTCCTTGTTCACGTGGCCGACAAGAATAACTGAAATTCCCTCGGTTTTTGCCTTGCCAATAAATGCCATGGCAACCTCTTTAACGTTGGAAATGCTTCCCGGTGAGGAGGATATAGCATCTGAATACATGGTTTGGACCGAGTCAGCGATTATCACGTCAGGCTTTATTTTTTTTGCCTCGGATAGAATATTTTCTATATTTGTTTCAGTGAGGATATAGAGATTTTTGCCCGATACGCGTAGACGCTCGGCACGGAGCTTAAGCTGTCCGCCTGATTCCTCACCCGACACGTAGAGGACCTTGCGCTCCTTGCCCAAGGTGTCGCATATCTGCAAAAGAAGCGTGGATTTGCCTATTCCTGGCTCACCCGATATAAGCACAGCCGAGCCTGAAACCAAGCCACCGCCAAGCACTCTGTCAAGCTCGCTAAGTCCTGTTGCGCTTCTTATGTAGGTAGGAGTATCAAGAGCAGAGAATGGCTGTGCCTTGCTTTCTCCTGCGTGAAGAACAGAGGTCCTTTTTGGTGTACTTGAAGACGGTGCTATCTCCTCGACATCCTCGATAAGAGTATTCCACGAGGCGCACTTGGGACACTTTCCAAGCCACTTAGGGCTTACGTATTCACAGTTAGAGCATATATATACGGTTTTAAGTCCTTTCATTGAGCACCTCCAATATATCCTTACCAGTTTATTATATAACAAAACGCAAAAAAAATCAAGTCTTGTAGTAAAATAGTAACAGTTCATCTTATCAAAAATATCAGATTTTTTTTCAATGTAAATTTTAATGTGGAAAATTAAAGTTTTGAGAAAGAAAATATCAAAATATTGTTTACAAATCGGGAAAAATGTAGTAAAATATATGCAGTATAATTTTTTTGAGAGGTGTTTGGGTATGAGCTGCTGTGAGCCTAAGTACAAAAGAGTCCTTCTCAAGCTTTCAGGTGAAGCTTTGCAGGGTAAGGACGGGATCTTGAATTTCGATTTTATTGCCTCGATCGCCGATGTCCTTAAGAAGTGTGTCGACAAAAAAATCGAGGTTGGTATTATTGTTGGAGCAGGTAATATATGGCGTGGTCGTCAGGGCGGTGAAATGGATAGAGTAAGAGCGGACCATATGGGTATGTTGGCTACTACTATCAATGCTCTCGCACTTCAGGATACCTTTATTGCTAACGGTCTTGATGCAGTTGTTATGACTGCTGTTGAGATGAAGGCATTTGCTGAGCCTTACGTGACGCGTGATGCTGTTTCGGCACTTGAGCAGGGAAAGATCGTAATTTTCGGTACGGGACTTGGCTCTCCGTTCTTCTCGACCGATACAGCTGCTGCGCTCAGAGCCGCAGAAATAAAGGCAGATGCTATTCTTATGGCTAAGAATATAGACGGAGTTTATAATGCGGATCCAAGAAAGGATCCGAACGCAGTAAGATACGATGATATCACATATGCGGAGGTTATTTCAAAGGAGCTTAAGGCACTTGATCTTACCGCGGCCGCATTCTGTCTTGACAATAATATAACGGCTTATGCTTTCGAGCTTAAGGATCCCATGAATATATACCGTGTGGCAATGGGCGAAAAAATAGGCACTGAGCTTCACAAGTGAAACTGAATATTTTGTAAAAAAAGAAATATAATTATATACGGAGGACATTATCCATGAAACTCAATACTAAGGATTTTGAAGTAAAAATGCAGAAGGCTATTGCCGCTTACGAGGAAAATCTCACAGTTATTCGCGCAGGTCAGGCAAATACTGCCGTTCTTTCTAAGGTTATGTTTGAATATTGGGGTGCTCCCAC
>JAZSJE010000182.1:0-7366 GCA_045534135.1 Eubacteriales bacterium | reverse complement strand
GCTTTCCAACGTAGCAGCCACCATGGTAAATCTTATGGGCTACGAGGCACCGGCTATGTGGGATGAAAGCATTATTAACGCAAAATAAGCTATAAACAAATTAAGGACCGAGAATTTCTCGGTCCTTTTTTTCATATAATTCCATACCTACGGAATTTGAGAGGTGAGTATGGACAGACTTAAAAAGTTTTATTTAAATGGAATCCTGATGACCGTTGTAGCGCTTATAATTAGATACGTATCGGTAAACTTTAACATTTATATTTCTTCTAAAATAGGCTCTGTATCTATGGGTATATTCACTCTGGTCGCGACAGTTTACGGCTTTGCCCTGACTATTGCGACATCGGGAATAAGCCTTGCCACCACCAAGCTTGTTTCCGAGGCTATGGGACTCGGCACATGTAAAAAGGATTACAATACTCAAAAGACCGTTCGTGCTATCATGAAAAAGAGTCTGTTTTTCTCTTTAAGCATAAGTTTTTTTACAGCGGTCGCCCTGTTTCTGTGTGCCGATTTTATAGGCGAGATCATTCTCGGTGATATTCGTACGATATCTTCGTTGAAGATCCTTGCGTTATCCCTGCCCGCGATAGCCCTCTCATCCTCGCTTGGCGGATATTTCACAGCTATGCGCAGAGTATATAAAAACGCGCTTGTTCAGGTGCTTTGTCAGGCACTTCGCATATATTTATGCGTAATTCTTCTGGGATTTTCGGTCACGAAAAATATGGAAAGTGCATGCGTTGCCATAGTGATCGGTATAACCGCGTCTGAAATAATAGGCTTTACGTTTCATTTTATTCTTTACGCTTTTGAGAAAAGGAAGGAGCGGTCTTTTACAAAATCCCCCGCTGACCTTTCGCTCTCTAAAAAGCTACTGCCGATAACCATCCCCGTTGCGCTGAGTGCTTATATGCGTTCCGCGCTTATAACCGTGGAGCATCTGCTAATTCCGTGGGGACTTGAGCAAAGCGGTGCTTCAAGAGATATCTCTCTTGCCGCGTATGGAACGGTTCACAGTCTGGTATTTCCCTTGATCCTTTTTCCGTCTGCCATTTCATCCTCCTTTGCGGGATTGCTTGTACCCGAAATATCGGAATCGGATGCGGCATCAGATAAGGAACGAATTGAGCGCATAGTTTCCCGCGTATTAAAAACCGTAATTATATATGCCGTGGGTGTGGCAGGAATAATGATGTGCCTATCAGATGAATTTGGTAGCATATTTATTGAGGATCATAATTCGGCTGTGTACATAGCTATGCTCGCTCCGCTCATACCCATAATGTATCTTGACACCTCAGTCGATTCTATCCTAAAGGGTCTTGGATATCAGTTTTACTCCATGGTCATAAACATTGCGGATGCTACCCTTTCTGTAATTCTCGTATGGCTGCTACTGCCGCGCTTTGGAATTATGGGATACATAGCAACCGTTTATTTTACTGAGATCGTGAACGCCACACTGAGCATCACCAAGCTCTTGATAGTAACCAAGACAAAAATTAAAATCTTTGATCTGATAGCAAAGCCTTTACTTTCAATAATAGCGGCAACATTTATCGGAAAGCTTTTATCGGATTGGCTCGGGGTTGAAATATTGTCAAAATTCACGCTTTTCGTTGATATTGGCGCAATAACATTACTATATGCTCTGGCACTGACCTTGCTTAAAGCCATTTCACCTAAAGCTATAAAGAAAAGCATTGTAAACATATTAAAAGCAAAAGAAAAGAGCCACTAAGGCTCTTTTCTTATATATTCTCAGCCGCATCAAGCAATATATTATAAAGCTTTTTATTGGCCGCTATAACGGCATTTCTTCCCGTAAGATCAAGCTCGTTTCCATTAATGTTGCTTATAATACCGCCAGCTTCCTTTACGATAAGCTGAGCAGCGGCAATATCCCACGGATAGAGCGAAAGTTCGAAAAACATATCGTTTCTTCCGGCAGCAAGATATACGAGATCAAGCGCCGCGGAGCCGCATCTGCGCACGTCACTGCACTGACGGAAAAGCTTTTCCGCAAGTCTAAAGGTCAACGAGGCAAATTCTTCCTTAAAGTAAGGCATTGTACCAAATGCCAGAATAGCGTGAGGCATATCACGGTCAGATACTTTTATTGCCCTTCCGTTGAGGTATGCCCCTTCACCCTTTACTGCCGAAAAAAACTCATTAAGATATGGATCGTACACAGCGCCGATAACTGCTTCACCGCACGAAAACATGGCAACGGAAATACATGAATGCTTATACTCGTGTATAAAATTAGCCGTTCCGTCTATTGGATCAATAACAAAACAATGCTCACCGAAAAGCATTTCGCTTTCGTTTTCCTTTTCCTCAGCTATAAAGGTAGCGTCAGGAATTATTCTTTTTATCTCTCTGATCAGAAAATCCTGCACCGCAACGTCATAAAGCGTGACCATGTTAGCAGCATCTCCGAATTTTTCCTTTACGCTATTGCGGTTATCAATATTATGCGCAGAAAGCATTATATCTCCCGCCTGACGTATAACACTTTCAAGCGTATTTAAAAGTTCCTTCATATTTTCCCCCTTATTTAAGAACATTAATAGCGTTACAGATATTCTCCCGACTCACACCCGCTGCCGTATAAATATCCTGCCCCTTCTTTACAACCGAAACAAAGCTGTCATCGGTAGCTAAAATTCCGTGTGAAATACCGTTCTTATCAAAATATCCGCACAGTCTGTCGGTAAGGTTCATTCCCATGCCGCCCGAGCGTATTTCTTCCTCAAGGAAAAGAACTCTCTTGACTCCTACGGGCATTCTTTCGATTATCTCTTTACTTATTTGCTCATAAGGCTTAAGGTATTCAAGGAGCATTATGCCCACCGAGTACTCCGCGCCAAGCATCTCGGCTGCCGCGACAGCCTCGTTTACGATCCGTCCGTGAGTAATTATAAGAGTATCCTTCTCATCTGCCGTCTTAAAATCGCATCTCAAGCTTATTGAAGTATAATCTCCGTCAGCATAAAAACGCTTAACGGTGTCAGGATCTTCTTTTCCGCTTGGATATCTTATAGCGACAGGATAACCGAGAGAAAATGCTTCCGACAAGGTAGCCCTAAGCCCTTCATTTGTGATCGGAGTGTATATCTTAAGCTCGGGGATCTGTGATAGAAATGCCACGTCAAAAATTCCGTGGTGGGTAGGTCCGTCCTTGAGATTCAATCCTGCCCTGTCGACCGCTATTACGACGGGAAGCTTCTGAAGCGCTATATCATGAAGAATGTTATCATATCCCCTTTGTAAAAAGGTGGAATATATGGCAACACAGGGCTTCATTTTATTTGCGCTAAGACCTGCCGCAAAGGTAAGCGCGTGTCCCTCGGCAATTCCGACGTCGAAAAATCTGTCACCGAATTTTTCACGCCACTCCTCAAGACCCGTCCCGTCGCTCATAGCGGCAGTTATTGCGCAGATCTTATCATCCTTTTCGCCAAGCTCAACAAGTGTGTGCCCGAAAACACCCGAGAAGGTATCCTCCAGCTTTGTTTTCGCTCCTGCGGGCTGCATTCCGTGAAAATCAGAGGGCTCTATCTCAGCGGGAGCATATCCCTTGCCCTTCTGAGTCTTTACGTGTACTAAAACACTCTCGCCAAGCTGCTTTGCCTCACGAAGCATTTTTTCCACTTCCTCATAGTTGTTTCCGTCGATCGGACCCAAATAGGTAAGTCCCAGGTTTTCAAAGTAGTTTGAGCCGTATAGCGCATTCTTGAAAAATATCTTTACAGCCTTTATTCCTTTGAATATATACTTACCTATCAGAGGTATCTTCTTTAAAAAGATACCCGTAGCACGCTTAGTCTTTAAGTATCCCGAGCTCGCTCTGAGCTTTGAGAGGTTTTTCGCAAAGCGGCCTATATTTCTTGAGATCGACATCTCGTTTTCATTAAGTATAATAATAAGTCGAAGATCCTTGCGACAATTGTTCAATGCCTCGTGTATCATTCCACCTGTGAAGGCTCCGTCGCCAAGTAAAGCGACCGTATATGCATCAGAGCCTTGTAGCTTGTCCGAAAGCGCAAAGCCGAGTGCTGCTGAAAGCGACGTAGAGCTGTGTCCTGTACCAAAGCAATCATGCTCGCTTTCCTCGCGCTTTGGAAATCCGCTGATACCACCCGCCTGGCGTATAGTATCAAGCCTTTCGTATCTTCCTGTAAGCATTTTATGCACGTAGCTCTGGTGCCCCACGTCAAAAACAATATGGTCTCGAGGCGAGTTAAAAACACGGTGCATCGCCATGGTAAGCTCAACCACTCCAAGATTTGAAGCAAGGTGACCTCCGTTGTTTGACACGACTCGGATAAGCTCGCTGCGTATCTCCTCTGCCACTTTATCAAGCTCATTTCGAGGAATTGCCTTAAAATCCTCCGGGGAGCGGATATTGGCAAGATATTCTTTTTTTTGATTCTGTACCGACACGATATCCGTCCTCCTTTATTTTTCGTGACGGCAAGAGCCGAAGCTTTTAACTTCGGCTCTTGCCCGTAATTTTATACTCTTTCAAAGGTTGCTCTCATATCGACAAGCTTCTTTTCAGCTTCTGCCTTATCCTTGCCTCTTACAGAGAAATAGAACTTGCACTTAGGCTCTGTTCCGCTGGGTCTTACCGCTACCCAGCTTCCATCCGAGAGAAGGAAGCGAAGTACGTTAGATGAGGGAAATCCCTTTGATATCATTTCATCAGAGGTATAATCCTCCATATTAATAACATCAATATCACCCGAGATCACAGGGGGATCATTGCGAAGTCCGTTAACGAGAGCCTTTATCTTATCAGCACCGTCAATTCCCTTAAAGGCAAAATTGTCAAGAGCGTCAAGATAGAAGCCGTGCTTCTCGTAAAGCTCGTTGAGAACGTCAAGAAGTGTCTTTCCCTGCTCATGATAATATGCGGCTGCCTCACAAAGCATCAATGATGCCTGCACAGCATCCTTATCACGGACAAATGCCGAAATAAGACATCCGTAGCTCTCCTCGTAACCGAATACGAATTTCCCGTCACCTGCGAGCTCATGTCTGTAAACCTTGTCACCTATAAACTTAAAGCCTGTAAGTGTCTTCTCTGTCGCAACACCGTATTGGGCGCAGACCTTATCACCAAGATCGGAGGTAACGATGGTATTAAACATAATTCCGTTTTGGGGGAGTGTTCCCTTCTTTGCCTTCTGTGAAAGAATATATTCTATAAGCACAGCGGCGGACTGGTTACCCGTCATACGGACGTATTCACCGTCTTTCTTGATAGCGACGCCAAGACGGTCGCAGTCAGGGTCGGTCGTGATAACTATATCGGCATCGGCATTTTTAGCGTATTCAAACGCAAGCTTATATGCTCCGTCGGTTTCAGGATTGGGGTTTTCGGTCTTGCTGAACTCGGTGTCGGGAACGCACTGCTCAAGAACGGGAATGACATTATATCCGAGTCGCTTAAGGACCTCTCTTACGGGAACGTTACCTGTTCCGTGCTGAGGAGAGTAAACTATCCTTATATCCTTCTTTACATCAGGATTAACCGAGATCGCCATTACTCTTTCGTAGTATTTCTCATCCACAGAGGAATCAAGAACCTCTATAAGATCCCCCGCCTCCTCGCGAGTCATTGCTCTTACAGAGAGGGCATCCTCTATCTTATTTATCTCGGCTACTACCAGATCGTTTACGTGAGGAACGAGCTGGCAACCGCGCTCGTCATAAAGCTTATAGCCGTTATATTCGGGAGGATTGTGGGAGGCAGTTATAACAACACCGCCAAACGCACCAAGCTCGCGAACTGCAAATGAAAGCTCGGGAGTGGGACGCAAAGAATCAAAAATATATGCCTTAATGCCGTTAGCGGCAAGAACACCCGCGGTTTCAAGACAAAACTCCACACTGTAGCGGCGGTTATCGTGAGCGATAACCACACCTCTCTTGCAAGCCTCCTCACCCTGATTTTTTATATACTCCGCAAATCCTTTGGTCGTTTTTCTTACAACGTACTTATTTATTCTGTTAGTACCGATACCCAGAACTCCGCGAAGTCCACCTGTACCAAACTCAATATCGTAAAGAAATCTTTCCTTTATTTCTTTGTCATCGTTAGCTATCGCAAGAAGCTCTTTTCTATCAGCCTCATCTATATTTTTGCTATCGCGCCAGCTCTCGTATTTTTCAATATAATTCATTTGACATCTCCTGATAAAAAACTACCCCAATATTATATACCATTTTTTCTATTTTTTCAATACTAAAATACAAATTATTCAAAAAAGCAAATTATTTTTTATTTTTTCTGCTAAATGTACGCCAAAAGGCGAACAGCAATTGCTGCTCGCCTTTTATTTAACAACCGCATTTTCCGCCGTGATCACCCTTGAGAATAGGCACGTACCCGGGCGGACAGAATTCTGCCGTGGGGAAAGCCATATTTTTAAAGATGGCACAAGGATTATCCTCCTCGGGAGAAATACATACCTTATCGGGAACGCAATACTCTGTCGCGTTTATGAGATACTGTCCCGGTCTTACTATTCTTACTACTGAGAAAATTCCCAGCGAAACGGTAAGATATCTTCCGTCGCTGTCAGCAAGATGTCCGTTAACATGGCAGGATACACCCTCGGGAACATCGTTACAGCAACAACAGCAGCAACAGCAGCAATCCTCTGCCTCTCTTACCTTACTGTTGAGTATAATAGGATCTACTACCTCAACAATCGCGGTAGGAAGGTTCTTCTCAGGGCATGAAAGCTCGGGAAGCGCACAGAAATCCGAGGAAGCTCCGCTGCTCTTAAATATACTTACGTTGCTTTCTCCACCGTAAAGTATAACTCTCTTTTCAAGTATAGCTATACCTTCAAATTCCTGACTTTTTCCGCCGCACAGGCATGCCTCAAAAGTTATTTTAATGTAGAACTTTATAGTTACCGAATAAAATCCGCGATTGAATTTTATGGGGTCTATTCCAATATACGTCCACGTAATACAAGCGTTCTTAGCGCGTACATTTGTGGTGTGCTCGATTATATCGTTTCCGAAATCGGTCAAAAGCACCTTTACATCCTCGAAACAGTCTTTATCGCGGCAGGAATCTAAAATCCGATTCACTTCAACGCAAACAGTTTCATTTTTTGAGGTATTCTTATCGGGAATACCGCAAGGAAATCTGGTCTCTTGCATAAATGTCCCTCCTAAAGAAATTGAGCGTTGCTCTTCTCTAACATAATATGCAGGAAGATACATTTTGACAATAGCACAAAAAAGTTTTATAAAAAGCAAAAAAGTACTTGACAATTCAAAAAAATATAGTATAATAATGATGTTGCGAGGGCAACACCTATATGCGAGAGTG
>JAZSJE010000249.1:0-3580 GCA_045534135.1 Eubacteriales bacterium | reverse complement strand
TTGACCTCGATGCGAATGGCCTGAAAGCTTCGCTTTGCTGGATGGTGTCCGCCCTCCCTCGCGGAAGGTGGGATCGCGTATTTTATTATATCGCTCAGCTCCCCTGTCGTTCTTATAGGAGCTTTTTCTCTCTGCTTAACTATCGCCGTCGCTATCGCGGGTGAGTATCTCTCCTCACCGTACTCAAAAAGAATTTTTTTGAGCTGCTCCGCTGAGTAGGTGTTCACCACCTCGTAAGCACTGAGCGAATTTCGGTTATCCATTCTCATATCGAGTGGAGCGTCTGCGCTGTAGGAAAATCCTCTCTCTGCCGTATCGAGCTGGTAGGAAGAAACCCCCAGATCGAGAAGCACTCCGTCTATCGCTTCAACACCCAGCTCCTCGCACACGCGCGCGATATTAAAAAAATTACTGCGTACAACAGTAGTGTTTTTGTTAAGCGCGTTAAGCCTTTCGGTGGCTACAGCTACCGCCGTCTCGTCCTGGTCGATAGCTATCAGCCTGCCCGTATCTAAACGCTTTGCAATTTCAGATGAATGCCCCGCACCGCCCGCGGTACCATCCACGTATATTCCATCGGGCTTTATATTAAGCCCCTCCATACACTCGTCAAGAAGCACCGAGCGATGTGAAAATTCAATTTTTTTGTTTTCTTCTCCCATGGCTCACCATTAGAGTCCGTAAGACTCAAGAAGATTCTTAATATCTTCGATATTCTCCTCGCCGACCATAGCCTCGTAATTTTCCTCAGACCATATTTCAGCGTACTTTCCGCAACCTACGACCACTGCGCCCTTTGATATGCCAGCGTACTCAACCAAAGATGCGGGAATAACTATTCTTCCCTGCGTGTCGGGAGATACCTGAGAGGCATCCCTGTGTAAAGCTCTGAGTATTGCCTCAGATGCCTTTCTTTCCATCTTGAGGATAGGACTTATATACTCCTCCCATCCTTCCATAGAATATACCTTGAGGCAATTTTCACGTATACTTTTAGCTACCATAAAGCTCTCGCCCAATTCATCGCGATGCTTTGCGGGAATGAACAGTCTGTTCTTTGCGTCAAGACTGTGTTTATACTCACCAGAGAACATGTTTTTGCCTCCTTTCACCAGGTAATTTCTTTCACTCTTTATAATATAAACGGCAGCGACGGTCGTGAGCAGTATTCTCACTGCGATTTTCCACCATTTCGCTCCACTTTCCACCACTTCGGTGATATTATTATAAATCAATTCCCCAAAATATGCAATAGACTTTTTTAAAATCACCGATTTTTTCTCAATAAAAAAGAAATTTTTTTCAAAAAAAGTTTCATTTTGCCCAAAAATAGCATATTTTTTCACAATTTCAATGTGCTATTTACTTTTTTTTACATTTCTTTTAAAATTTAGGAACTTGATCTCGCTGTTGTTTTTCCTTTCTTTTATCCTTCGCCTTGCTCTGACTCCAATATTTTTTACATTTTTGTTATTTCCCTTTTCAAATACGATCAAATATGATATAATTAAGTTAGCATTATAATTAATGAAAGGATCGACCATGAAACAACATATCTTCCCCTCCCGTATTATTGAGTTTGCAGGCATAGAGGATGCCGAGAAGCTTTTGCAAAAAAAGGATCTGCAGATCGCGGTCAGAGAATCCTCTATTTCCAGGGCTGACAACGGTGCTTATCTCATACTCGATTTTGGCAAAGAGATGTGTGGCGGGCTACGTATTCTCACATTCTCGGCAAATAATACACAGATACGCATACGCCTGGGTGAAAGTATAAGCGAGTGTTGCTCGGAGCTTGGCGGAAAGCAAAATGCTACCAACGACCACGCGTTGCGTGACTTTTATACAAATCTTACTTCATACTCGGATATGGTATTTGGAAACAGCGGCTTCCGTTTTGCCAGAATAGATTTTTTTGGTGAAACAAAAATCAAATCCATAGTTGCCGTTAACCAGATATTCACCGCTCCTCAGCTTTATAGCTACACCGGTGATGACAAGCGTATTAAGGATATATTCGTCACCGCAAAGCGCACGGTAGATCTTTGCGCATCCAGTGGATACATATGGGATGGTATTAAGAGAGACAAGCTTGTCTGGATAGGCGATATATATCCTGAAGCTATCGCCATGACCACTCTTTACGGGAAAACACGTGTACTGGAACGATCCCTTGATTTTGCGCGAAATACCTATCCTCTGCCTGCCTGGATGAATGATTTCCCCACCTACTCTATGTGGTGGATCATAACCCTTGCGGATTATTATGAAAAAACGGGAGCTACTGCCTTCACAAAACGACAGCTCAAGTATATCGTAGGTCTTGTTGACCAGATGCTTGCTCACGTAGCAGAAGACGGTACGCTTGAATATCCCTTTATATTCGTAGATTGGCCCTCTAAGGGAAGTGCGGATGAGGAAAAAGGCTCAAGAGCCATAAATATTATCGCCGCCAAAAAAGCCGCATATCTTCTTGAGAAATTCGGTCTTGACACCTCTGCTGCTAACGAGCTTCTTAGAAGACTTCTAAAAAAAGAGATCTCCGATATCACCTTCAAGCAGGTGATCGGACTTAAATATATTGCTTTAGGTGAAATATCAGATGCGGAAAAAGCAAGACTTGTTGAGGGTGGCGCGGCAGGTATGTCCACCTTTATGAGCTACTTCATCCTCAAGGCTGTAGCCTCGTTTGATAAGCCAATGGCAATTACAATGATGAAGGATTACTACGGTGCTATGCTCGACAAGGGTGCTACCACATTCTGGGAGGATTTCAATATTGAATGGTGTAATAACTCCGGGCGTATTGATGAATTAACCCCCGACGGTACAAAGGACATTCACGGAGATTTTGGCGCCCACTGTTATGTTGGATTCCGCCACAGTCTTTGTCATGGATGGTCGGCAGGTGTTATACGTTTTATCGAAGAAGAGCTTTGATAGGAATATGCGAAAATACTATTTACAAAGTCATAAAAATATGGTATCATTAGTTCGTAAATAATTTTATATTTTATAATGAAAGGAAGTACTATTATGAACAAATTTATGCTCAACGAAACCTCCTACCACGGTGCAGGCGCTATTTCCGCTATCACCGCAGAGATCCAGAACCGTGGATTTAAGAAGGTCTTTGTCGCTACCGACCCTGATCTTATAAAGTTTGGTGTTGCCGCAAAGGTCACCAACCTTCTTGATGCCGCTAACATTGCTTACGCAGTTTACTCCGACATCAAGCCCAATCCTACCATTGAGAACGTTCAGAACGGTGTTGAAGCCTTCAAGGCAGCAGGCGCTGACTGTATCGTAGCTATCGGCGGCGGTTCATCTATGGACACCGCAAAGGCTATCGGTATCATCATTACAAATCCCGAATTTGCTGACGTTCGTTCACTTGAGGGCGTTGCTCCCACAAAGAACCCCTGCGTTCCGATAATTGCAGTTCCTACCACCGCGGGAACAGCTGCGGAGGTTACTATCAACTACGTTAACACCGACGTAGAGAAAAAGAGAAAGTTCGTTTGCGTTGACGCTCACGATATTCCCGTAGTAGCAGTTGTCGATCCCGATATGATGGCTT
>JAZSJE010000172.1:0-7892 GCA_045534135.1 Eubacteriales bacterium | reverse complement strand
GGTTCGAAAGAGCCTCCAAAAATGCGAGTGTAGTTCAATGGTAGAATCCCAGCCTTCCAAGCTGGTCGCGTGGGTTCGATTCCCATCACTCGCTCCATAAACGAATGGCGCATTTATGCGCCATTTGTTGAGTGTGTGCCTTTAGCTCAGCTGGATAGAGCAACTGCCTTCTAAGCAGTAGGTCGGGGGTTCGAGTCCCTCAAGGCACGCCATATATGGTGGGATTGGCGCAGTTGGTTAGCGCGTCAGGTTGTGGCCCTGAAGGCCGTGGGTTCGAATCCCATATCTCACCCCAACAAAAAACAGACGGTTTTGCCGTCTGTTTTTTTGATGTATAAAAACTACCCTTGCCTGAGGTCATGACTTACAATATCTTGCTTTGACAAAACATCATTGATTGACACAAGCACAAATTTATGATATAATAAACACAATAGTGAAAAAGGAGGTGGTTTTATGAAGCGCAAGCACAGACATACACTTAACTATCTGCTCACTCCCGAGTATGTTTTCTCGACCTACATTGATGTCACTCCCGAGTTTTTGACATCGTTGGGAATTAAGGCTCTGCTTATAGATATAGATAATACTCTCGCGCCCTACGAGCAGGATCTTCCCGATGAAAATACAATAGCCTGGTTTGAAGCGTTGAAGCAAGCAGGCATCAGCTCCGCGCTCATTTCTAACAACCACCCTCCGCGAGTAGAGCTTTTTAACAGCCTCTTAGGACTTCCCGCATATCCCGACAGTGGAAAGCCAGGCTCAAAATATCTGCTTGAGGCAATGAAAGAAATGGGATCTACTCCCGAAAACACAGCAGGACTTGGCGACCAGCTTCTAACCGACACCCTGGCTGTCCACAAGCTTGATATGATATCTATCATCGTTCCCCCCATAAATGACAAAAAAACTCTTTTTTTCCGCTTCAAGCGTTTGCTTGAACGCCCATTTATGAGAAGATACCGCAAGATGCAAAAGAAAGGCAACAGCAAATGAGAAAAATAGATCACGCAACCTTTGGCCCCGGCGGAAACAGCGAATCCTTCTATGCCGACGGCAAAAAATCAACAGCTCAGGCACCCGAATGGGTAAAGCTCAGAGGGCTTGACGCATATGAATATGAAGCAGGAAACGGCCTTGCCGCAGGTGAAGCAACACTTAAAAAAATAGGTGATGAAGCAAAAAAGCACAATGTGCTTATGTCCTTTCATACTCCGTATTTCATTTCTCTTTCAGGGATAGTGCCCGAAAAGCGCCTTAAAAGCATTGGCTACATCAGTCAATCCTTGCATGCCGCAGAGCTTCTTGGCGCGGATACCATCGTAATACATGCGGGAAGCGCTGCAAAGATCAGCCGAGAGGAGGCTATGTCGCTCGCATCCGATACTCTCTTGCGTAACCTTGAAATAAACGGCGATACCGATATCCGCATGGGAATAGAAACCATGGGCAAGATAAACCAGCTCGGAACACTTGAGGAGGTCATCGAGCTCTGCAAGCTTTCGCCCAAGTACCACCCCGTAGTCGATTTCGGACACCTCAACGCAAGAAATCTCGGCTCTCACTTTCCCGATTGCGACAGCTACCGCAGAATATTCGACAAAATAGCCACATCGCTCGGTGATGAGTACGCATATAATCTCCATTGCCATTTTTCAAAAATAGAATTCACAAACGCAGGTGAGAAAAAGCACCTGACCTTTGCCGACAGCATCTACGGTCCCGATTTTGAGCCGCTTGCTATGGCAATTATAAAGGAGGGTGTAGCACCCAGAATAATCTGCGAATCCGACGGAACTATGGCTGAGGACGCGCTTTATATGAAGAACGCATGGATCATGGCAGGAGGCAAAGCATGACACAGCTTCAAAGATTTCAGGAAACACTTGCAAAAAGCGACTTTGATGCCGCTCTCATATCCTCAGAGATAAGCCAAAGATATCTGTCCGACTTTGATTTTTCGGACGGATATATACTTGTCGATCCCCAAAAGGCGTTTCTGCTCACAGATGCACGCTATATCGAGGCTGCTCGAAGCACAGTTACCGCCTTTGAGGTCATCCTTCCCAGCACACCTATGACAGGCGCAATTTCCGCGCTGATAGAGCAAAACGGATATACCAGCGTAGCCGTCGAGGAGACCGAGCTTTCCTGCAAGGCTTTTGCCACGCTCAAATCAAAGCTTCCGCAGGAGTGCAAGCTTGCCTCGGGCGCATCGTCTATGCTGTCGACCCAACGGGCAATAAAGCTTCCGCACGAAATTGAGCGCATAAAAAAAGCACAGCAGATAACAGATCAAGCCTTCTGGCACATACTTTCCTTCATCTCCACGGAGGTGAGCGAAAAGGATATCGCACTCGAGCTTGAATTTTTCATGAGAAAGAACGGTGCTGAGGCTGCCGCGTTTAACACCATCGCCGTATCTGGAAGCGCTTCATCGCTCCCTCACGGCGTTCCATCCGACACAAAGCTCCGTCAGGGCTTTCTGACAATGGATTTCGGTGCGAAATACAAGGGATATTGCTCAGATATGACACGCACTGTCGTGATAGGCAAGGCAGACGATGAAATGAAAAAGGTTTACAACACGGTGCTCTTTGCACAATCTGCGGCTATCGAGCAAATAAGAGGAGGCATGCTCTGCCGCGATGCCGACGAAATAGCCCGCTCGGTAATACGTGACGCGGGATACGGAGAGGCATTTTTACACTCTCTCGGACACGGAGTAGGCATGCAGATCCACGAAGCTCCCTCTCTCTCAAAAAGAGCTGCCGATGATAGCAGACTTCTACCGGGCAACGTAATAACGGTTGAACCCGGAATATACCTCGAGGGAAAATTCGGTTGCAGAATTGAGGATATGATCACCATAAATCAGGACGGAAGTGTATATAATTTCACAGCAAGCCCCAAAAACCTCATAGAAATATAAAAAAGAAGGTCAAAAGCCCTTTCAAAGTATTTCGACGTATCCATCGATTTTCTAATAAACGGAAAAGAATTTCGAGAATAATAAAAAGCCTATCACATGATAGGCTTTTTATTATTTATCATCAATTTCATCAATATTATAAGGCGTAGACTGATATACAAAGTAGTTGAGCCAGTTGGAATAGAAAAGATTTGCGCAGCTTCGCCAACGTACTATGGGCTCCTTCGTATCATCGTCATCAGGGAAATAATTCTTCGGCACCTCAATTGGCAGTCCCGCGTTTTTATCTCTCAGGTACTCGTTTTTAAGCGTATCCGCGTCATACTCTGAGTGTCCCGTAATAAATATCTGTCTTCCCTTCTCTGTTGCGCACGCGAATACACCAGCGTCCTCGGAGCTGCAAAGTATCTTAAGCTTCTCAACTGCCTCGATATCCTCTCTGCGGCACTCCGTATGTCTTGAATGAGGCACTACAAAGGTATCATCAAAGCCTCTGAAAAGCATAGATTTCTTATGATCGAGCGTATGCTCAAACACACCGAAAAGCTTCTTTGGGAGCTGATATTTCTTCACTCCGTAATGGTAATAAAGTCCCGCCTGCGCGCCCCAGCAAATATGCAGAGTGCTTGTAACGTGGTTCTTTGACCATTCCATTATCTTGCAAAGTTCATCCCAGTATTCGACCTGCTCGAACTCCATCTGCTCAACGGGAGCGCCCGTGATTATCATTCCGTCATATTTCTTGTGCTCTATCTCGTCAAAGGTCTTGTAAAACGCAAGCATATGCTCTGCGGAGGTATGTTTTGACTTGTGTGTAGCCGTCTGAAGAAGCTCCAGCTCGACCTGCAAGGGTGTGTTTCCTATAAGCCTTGCTATCTGAGTTTCGGTAACTATCTTCTGAGGCATCAGGTTGAGCATCAGGATCTTAAGCGGACGGATATCCTGAGTCATTGCCCTTGTTTCGGTCATGACAAATATATTTTCATTAAGTAAGACCTGAGTAGCGGGTAACAAATTCGGAATTTTGATCGGCATTCCTAAATTCTCCTAACAATTAATTCAATGCGTCAAGCGCCTGCTTGATATCCGCGATAAGATCCTCGGCATTCTCAATACCGCAGGAAAGGCGAACGAGATCTCCCGAAATTCCCGCGGCAATAAGCTCCTGTTCATTCATCTGGCGGTGAGTTGCGCTTGCAGGGTGCAGACAGCAGGTTCTCGCGTCGGCAACGTGGGTTTCGATCGCGGCTATCTTAAGATTGCCCATGAACCTCTCAGCCATAGCTCTACCGCCCTTAACACCGAAGCTTACAACTCCGCAGGTGCCGCCCGGCATATATTTCTGAGCAAGATCGTAGTATTTGTCACCCTCAAGAGAAGGATAGGTGACCCACGCAATTCTGTCATCGTTCTTCAAGAACTTAGCAACGGCAAGACCGTTCTCACAGTGACGCGCCATTCTCACGTGCAGGCTTTCAAGTCCGAGATTGAGCAAAAATGCGTTCTGAGGAGCCTGAATCGCACCGAAATCACGCATAAGCTGTGCAGTAGCCTTAGTAATAAACGCGCCCTCAAGGCCAAAGCGCTCGGTATATGTAACACCGTGATAGCTCTCGTCGGGAGTGCAAAGCCCCGGGAATTTGTCAGGATACTTGGTCCAGTCAAACTTACCCGAATCAACGATACATCCACCTACAGCCGCGCCGTGTCCGTCCATATATTTCGTGGTCGAATGAGTAACTATATCAGCTCCCCACTCAAAGGGACGGCAGTTTACGGGAGTTGCAAAGGTGTTATCTATGATCAGCGGAACTCCGTGCTCGTGAGCGACCTTAGCAAAAAGCTCGATATCAAGCACAGTCAAAGCGGGATTTGCGATAGTCTCGCCAAATACTGCCTTTGTGTTCTCTCTGAATGCCGCGTGGAGCTCCTCCTCACTGGAGTCGGGAGAAACGAACGTGAAATCAATACCCATTCTCTTGAGAGTAACCGAGAAAAGGTTAAAGGTTCCGCCATATATGGTAGAGCACGCAACGACGTGGTCACCGCAGGACGCAATATTAAATATAGCGAAGAAATTAGCCGCCTGGCCCGACGAGGTAAGCATAGCGGCGCTTCCGCCCTCCATGTCGCAGATCTTAGCCGCAACACTGTCGTTGGTTGGATTTTGCAAACGGGTGTAGAAATATCCCGACGCCTCAAGGTCGAAAAGCTTTCCCATCTCAGCGCTTGACGCATATTTAAAGGTCGTGCTCTGAATTATCGGTATCTGCCTGGGCTCACCGTTTCCCGGAGTATATCCCCCCTGCACGCATTTTGTTTCTATTTTGTAGTTAGACATAATAAATCTCCTTGAAATTAACAATACACAGTCATTATATCACAAGTACATAAAATATTCAATATTTTTCTAAAAAGAAATAGAAAACAAAAATTTTTATATTTTGTTTACAAGAGCATTTTTTTGTGATATAATAAATTTGCGACACAATTGAATAAACTGTCTTAATGCTATAAGTGTACCTTTTTTACTTTTGGTAAAAATGTACGCTCCTTTTTCGTACGCTTATTTTTAAGGCAGTGAAAAACAATTGTGTCGCAGCAATCGGAGCTATGCATTTTTCGTGCGCAGCTCTGTGCTGCGCATTTTTTATTTTAAAGGAGAAGAAAAATGAAAAAACTGTTAGCCTGTGTGCTCTTAATTCTTTCGCTCTCACTGCTCATCTCTGCTTGCAGCAGCGAAAGTGACACCACAGAGCCCTCTGCGAGCAACTCAGAAAACGCCACAAACAGCTCTAACAAACCCGCGTCGAAAAACGTTCCCGTATATACGGGAATGACAATAGCAAACGAAGCTCCCGTCTCTAAGGCAGAGGTAACTGCCGAGAAGATCTTCTTAAGCTCACGTCATCACATCAATCCAAACGACCCGTTTGGAAAGGGCGAGGGTAACAAGGATTTTGAGCAAGCTATTGAAAATAAGATCCCGACAGTTGAAAGCGTGAAGGATGAATATTTCTCAAAGAAAAACGAGGATATATATATTCTTATACACGTAACCAACCCCAATCAATATGAGATCCTCTCCTTCACCATTAACGGCAAAAAGTTTGCCAACAATATGTTCGAGCATGGCTCAACTCTTGAGCTTCTTATACTTAAATACAACGTAGGTGACGTCGAGGGAGCGCAGTCATACACAATAGACGCAATCAAATATGTTGACGGAGAAGACATAAAGGACGTACGTATGGACGGTGATAAGACAGTAAAGGTCAACATCACTCCAGAGCCTCAGCCCACCGCTACCCTTTCGGGCGAAAGCGTTGACTTCTATGACATAAGCTTCACACCCACTGTGGCAGACCCTAGAAACCTCATATCGGGCAGTCAGGGTAAGCTCTACGCCGTTCTCTATGACGGAAATACGCTGACTGTTAAAAACGATATAATTTCGGGAGCTCAAATAAAATTTGATGATCTCGACCCCGACAAAATATATCAATATGCTATAATAGCTCACTACGACGCGATCGACGGCAACGGAAAGACCGCATACGTTCTGGCAAAGAATGCCGTAGCTACCCCGTCTCCACTGTCGGTAACCACGAAGGTTGTAGGCTGGGGCATTGAATTCTCGATAGAGTGGGATGCCAACTATACAGGCACCAAGACCGTTACTGAAATTGCACTTTACAAGGGCAGCGAAAAGCTGAAAACCGTTCCCGTAAGCAGCACGGTTATTGACGATCTCCCCGCCAATGAAAAGGTAACTCTTGCCTTCACCTATGCCGACGGCAGCAAGAGCTACACCGTAATGACCGAGGAGATACAGACCCGCAAGCAGAGCGAAGGACTTAAGATAGAAAACGGAGTTATCACGGGTATGGGTGAATGTACCGATGAGATACTCTATCTTGATATGCCTATTGGGGAAAATGCTTTCGCTGATATCGACTATTATTACATTATTAAGGAAGTGTATTTGAGCAAAAATGTAACCTCCATCGGTAAAAATGCATTTTCAAACTGCCTCCTTACCGCAATAGTTATACCCGAGAGCGTTTCTATCATAGAAGATGGAGCTTTTGCCCATTGCACCGCTCTTTCATCGGTAACCTTACCCGACACTCGGATAGAACTGCTCGGTAATCCGTTCTTAGGCTGTACGTCACTGAAACCTAACTATACCGAGAACGGAATGAAGTATTTTGGAACCAAGAGCAACCCCTATTGGATGCTCATAAGCCTTGAAAACAAAGCTCTCACCTCTTATAGCATAAATTCAAATACAAAAATAATAGGAAATGCTTTCGAGGGATGTTCAAATCTCCAAACCTTGAATATCCCGGGCGGTGTAACCGAAGTTGGAAGCTTTAAGGGCTGCACAAACCTACAGACGTTGAGCATCCCCAATAGTGTAACCACTATCGCAAGCTTTGAGGGTTGCAGTTCTCTCCAAAGCATAAATCTACCCAACAGCCTGACAACAATGCCAAGCTTTACAAACTGTACGTCGCTGAAAAATGTAAATATTCCCACGGGAATACGGATACTAAGCAACTTCAATTTTAAAAACTGTACTTCGCTTGAAAGTATAACTTTTCCCGGAACAGTCGAATATGTTGTTGGGCGCGGAACGTTCGAAAATTGCACCAACCTTAAGTCTGTCACCTTTGCTGAAGGAGTAAAGGAAATAAATAATAGTGGTTTGTTTCACGGCTGTTCTTCGTTGAGCGAGGTCAAGCTTCCAAGTACGCTCAGGATGATAATCGGTACTTCTCTTTTTGAAGGTTGTACCTCCCTGAAGAGCATTGATCTTCCCGACGGCTTAGTGTATTTCTCATCATATGTATTTAGTAATTCATATATAACACGCACGACGGAAAACGGTGTAGACTACATTGATAATTATGCGGTAGCGATAACAGGTAATGCTCCTGTGCTCAGAGACGATACC
>JAZSJE010000162.1:0-3260 GCA_045534135.1 Eubacteriales bacterium | reverse complement strand
CCGTGAACTGTGCGACCTACGTAGGCTATAAAATTGCGGGCTTTTGGGGCTCCCTGGTCTCAACAATAGGAATCTGCCTTCCTTCTTTCATAATAATATACCTGATCTCTCTGTTTTTTGATGCATTTTTGTCATTAACGTTTGTTTCTTATGCCTTTAAGGGAATTCAGGTCTGTGTCGTATACCTTATTCTGTCATCGGGCATAAAAATGCTGAAGAAAATTAAAAAGACTCCGTTTTCTATCATCATCGTGTCTGCCGTTACCTTGTGTATGGTTACGTTGTCACTGTTTTCGGTCTCTTTCTCAGCGATTTTTTATATATTAATATGCGGATTTCTCGGTGTGGCAGTATATCTGGTCAGCTCATTGCATAAGACAAGGAGGACCAAAAAATGATATATCTGCAACTGTTTCTCACGTTTTTGGAAATAGGAGCCGTGTCCTTTGGAGGAGGATACGGTATGATCTCGCTTATTCGTGAAAGGTTTCTGATGTACGGATGGCTGCAAGAGGTTGAATTACTTAATATGATCGCCGTTTCGGAGTCCACACCCGGCCCGATCGCAATAAATATAGCAACCTTTGTCGGATCATCACAGGGCGGCTTTTTCGGCTCTCTCGTAGCAACACTCGGAGTAGTCACTCCTGCCTTTTTAATCATTTTGCTCATATCCGCTCTTGTCAGCAATTTACTTCGGTTTGCAGGTGTCAAAGCCTTTCTTGACGGCATCCGCCCCTGTGTTATCGGCTTGATTCTTGCCACCGCGACAACCATGTTGCTCGGTAACTTGTTAAATTTTTCGGTCATCTCCGACGCAGTCACTCCTGACCTTAAAAGCATAATAATCTTCTCTGTGATCGCCGCATCCGCGTTTGGATATAAATTATGGAAAAAGCGCGCGCCGTCCCCGATCCTGCTGATAGTATTGTCGGGAATCTTGGGTGTCGTGCTGTACGGTATAGGCATATGAAAAATATATCCTTATTGCTAAAGCCCGTATCTGGGAAATGTCAGTACCGTTGCCGCTATTGCTTTTATGACAGACTCGCAGAAAACAGATTCGATAAGCATCTTGGACTTATGCAGGATGAAACCGTCATATCCATGATATCCTCGGTTTTTGATCAACACCCATATTCCGTTTCTTTCGTTTTTCAAGGCGGAGAGCCGCTTCTTGCAGGGTTGCGGTTTTACGAGAATTTTGTTTGGACGGTCGATAAATATAATACCCGTCACGCACGTATACAGTACAGTCTGCAAACCAATGGGGCGTTGATAGACCGAGATTATTGCCGCTTTTTCAAGGACCATGACTTTTTGATCGGTCTGTCTCTCGACGGAACCGAAGAAATAAACGATCTGAACCGAGTGGACGCGTTGGGAAACAGTACCTATCTTCCCACCGTGGCGGCGGCGCACATGCTGAAAAATAACGGTGTTATGTTCAACGTACTGAGCGTTCTGACTGACCAAAACGCCGAATACGGCGAGAAGATCTATAAATTTTTTCGCGAAAACCGATTTGACTATATGCAGTTCATTCCTTGTATCGATGATTTTGACTGTGAGAGCAGCAGTTTGTCGCCTCAAGGTCTTTCAACATTTTTAAAAACGGTATTTGATCTCTGGTACAGTGATTTTATAAACGGCAATCCGTCCTATATCCGTCAGTTTGAAAATTACGTAGGCATTTTATGCGGACTGCCGGCAGAGGACTGTTCTATGAACGGGTGCTGCGGTCTGTATTTTGTGGTAGAATCCGACGGATCGATATACCCCTGTGATTTTTACTGTACGGATGAGTACAGAATAAATAGCCTGAAAAACAAAGACCCTTTCGAAATAACAAATAAGCATCTCGCGTTTATAAACCAATCCCGCACCTTGCCGAATAAATGTAAGTCGTGCCGATATTTTACACTGTGCAGGGGAGGTTGCAGACGTGACAGACAAAACCCGGAGCAGATAAATAAATATTGCGAAGGGTATTATGATTTTTTTGATCACACTTACGAGCGACTTTGTCGTGTTGCAAATCAAATCAGACATATGCATTATTAAGGGGATTTTATGAAAGACAGAAAAAACATTTTAATTGCCATTGCAGACGACGCTTCACATTTTGGCTGCTACGGACATAGCTTTGTTAATACTCCGACGATTGATAGCCTTGCAGAAGAAGGAATAAGATTTGATAACGCGTTCACCTGCAATCCCAAATGCGCACCGTCGCGCGCATCCATTCTGACGGGTAAATACAGCTGGCAGCTGCGTGAGGCGATGAATCATTTCTGTGTTTTTCCCGCCGGTGAAAGATTTATCCCGGATTATCTTGAGGACGCGGGCTATTTTGTAGGCTACACGGGAAAGGGATGGGCTCCGGGTGACTTTTCCGCATACTCGCGCAACCCCGCAGGCGTTTCCTTTAATAAACTGCATACTCAAAAGAAAGAGGGAACTTGCATCAACACCTGCGATTATGCCGGAAACTTCAAGTCGTTTTTAAAAGAAAAAGGAGATAAGCCGTTTTATTTTTGGTTTGGATGCTACGAGCCTCACCGTCCGTATACTCTCGGAGAGGGAAAGGGAGGCGCACCGCTTGACAAGGTTGATCTTTATCCTTATCTGCCTGATGACGATGCCGTTCGTGCCGACTTTTTGGATTACGCGTACGAGATCAATTGGTTTGACAGTCAGCTTGGTGAGATGGTCGCTCATCTCAAGGAAACAGGTGAATATGACAACACCCTGATCATTGTACTTTCCGACAACGGATGTCCTTTTCCCCGTGTAAAGGGACAGATGTATGAGCAGGATTTCCGTCTGCCGCTTGTTGCCTCCTGTCCCTCACTGATGAAATCGGAGGAGCACGTATGTAAGGATATCGTGAATTTCGTCGACATTCTGCCTACGTTGCTTGATTACGCAGGCGTACCGCATGCAGAGGGTGAGATAGGACGTAGCTTTTTACCCATTCTGACAGGAACGTATTACGATCCCAACACATATGCGTTTTTTGGTCGTGAGAAGCAAGATAGCGGAAGGGAAAATGATCTCGGATATCCTGTAAGATGCGTTCGGAATGACAGATATTTGTTGATATATAATTTTGAACCCGATCGTTACCCCGCAGGTAATCCCGAAACGGGCTTTACAAACTGTGACTCGTCTCCCACAAAGGATCTCATCTTTGAGTGTCAAGGGCAGGGAACCGTTACAATATATGATCTTGCCTTCGGAAAACGGCCGCAGATAGA
>JAZSJE010000206.1:0-4746 GCA_045534135.1 Eubacteriales bacterium | reverse complement strand
AAAGAAAAAACCCGCCGACAGATACTATGTCGGCGCGTTTTTCCACCTCACACACAGCACCGAGTAAATAAAAGCCTTTGCCAGCCTTTGCAAAGCTTTGCAAAATCTTGATTTTCGGTGTGCTGTCTTTTCCCTCTTTCTTCTTATACTCCATAGGCGAGATGCCATACTGCTTTTTAAAAGCCTTGCTGAAGGAATATATCGAGGCGTAGTTCAGCTTTTCGGCTATCTCCGATATCTTTAAGCCCTCCTCGTGTATAAGCGCTCTCGCTACCTCCAAGCGTTGAAAGCGGTAATACTCGGATATGCTGCGCGAGGTGGTTTTTGTAAATATCTTCGATATGTAGGTGTAATCGTAGCTGAATTGCTTGGCTATCTCCTCAAGCGAGGTGATCGAATATATGTGCGTGTTTATGTAGTCCATTACCTGATAGCACAGTTCCTCGCGCTTGCTTGGTGTCGACGCGGGTGGGGTCTGGCGGTTAAAGGAGCGCACTATCTGTATGATCATTTGCGTAAAAAGCGATTCAAGGTATTTGTTTTGCAGTATTCTTTCCTTTGAGGTCTCGGCTATCGCGGCGGCGAGCAGGGAGCTTACTCTGTCACTGCGAATAATTCGGTCGCTCGGCTTGCTGTATATCCTTGAGAGCTTCTCCATCTCCGCGATCAGGTCCTCGTCCTTTAAGAAAAAGGCGCAGAAGCTGTAGTTCATGTCCTCATTTGCGTCTGCCTCGATGCTGTGAGTGTCGTACGGAAATGAAATGAAAATGTCGCCCTGGCTTACAGGTACGGCTACGTTGTTAGTCCATATTATCCCCTTGCCCGAGGTGATCGCGCTTATCTCAAAAAAGCCGACGTGCGAGTGCAGAGCCACCGCGGTCCCCGACTGAAAATAAGAGGTACCTATCTGCAAAAGGTCAAGATTTTCATAAGGCCTTGGCGGATTGAACTGCTGCTCGTAATGATAATTTATCTTTCCCCTTTTTTCTATGTTCCTAAGCATTTTGATCTTCTCCTTGTTTTTCTGACTCTATCATATAATAAATCATTATTTTTGTCAAGTAAAAACAAAAAAATAGGGTATTTTTTCAAAAAAGTACAACTGAGGATAAGTTTTTGGCAAAGATAGAGCATTTCCAAAAGATAACTAAAGGGGTATAATTTTAAATGGGTGGAAAGCCCAACTAAAAAATTCAAGGAGCTTGTTATGAAAACAACTGTAATTGCAATAGTAGGATGCGGTAGAATAGCTAACGGCGCGCACTTTCCCGCACTCTCAAAGCTTGATGACGTAAGAATAAAATATGCCTGCGACCTTATCGAGGAAAAGGCTCTTGCCGTAAAAGAGAAATTCCCCAAGGTCGAGCAGACGATAGTAGATTATAAGATCGCTCTGGCTGACCCCGAGGTTGAGGCGGTCTACGTTCTCACACCCAATTATGCTCACTATACTGTAGCTATGGACGCTCTCAGAGCAGGAAAGCACGTTTTCTGTGAGAAGCCCATTACTGTAAACTACGAGCTTTCCTGCGAGATGGCTGCCGAGGCAAACAAGCAGGGCAGGATGCTCAACATCGGTGTCTGCAATCGCTTCCACCGCACGGTAGAAATGATTAAGAAATACAATGACGAGGGAGAGTTCGGTAACATTTACCACATCTACTGCTCCTTCCGTAATTTCCGTTCTATCCCGGGACTTGGCGGCGCGTTTACCACTAAGAGTCAATCGGGCGGCGGAGTTCTTATCGACTGGGGCGTGCATTTCTTCGATCTTATCCTCTATATTCTTGGTGATGCTAAGATACAGAGCGTTACCTGCGACGCATACAGCGAGATGGCAAAGGATATGAAGGAATATACATACAAGCACATGTGGGCAGAGGATACCGCTGACGTTGAGAACGGAACCAACGACGTTGACGATTTTATTACGGGATATATCCGTACCGACAAGGGCAGCATCTCCTTCAACGGCGCATGGGCGCAGAATCTCGATAAGGACGAGATGTTTGTTGACTTCCTTGGAGATAAGAAGGGCGCGCGCTTTATCTACTACGACAAGTTTACGGTAAGTGACGGACAGACGCTTGAAAGCTACGTTCCCGAATATGAGATCGGAGATATGTATCTCGACGAGGACAGAGCGTTTATCGACTCTGTAAACTCGGGCGTTAAGGCAAGAAGCCATATCGACTACGTGCTTGAGTCCGCAAAGCTTCTTCAGGCGCTTTACGATTCCGCGGAGCAGAGAAAAGAGATACACTTCTGATCAAAATGAAAAAGATAGGTTTTATAGATTATTATATAAGCGAATGGCATGCCAATAATTATCCCGCATGGATAAAAGAGCGCGGCGGCGACGGCTTTGAGGTCAGCTACGTCTGGGCGGAGGAATACGTATCCCCGGTCGACGGACGCAATACAGACGAGTGGTGCGAGGCATTCGGCGCAAAGAGGTGCGATACTATAGAGGAGCTTTGCGAAAAGTCGGATTATATCCTGATACTCGCGCCCTCTAACCCCGAAAAGCATCTTGGATATGCCGAGGTTGCGCTCAGATACGGCAAGAACACCTATATCGACAAGACCTTTGCGCCCGATTTTGCGACGGCAAAGAGGATATTCGATATAGCAAAGGAAAATAAGACTAACTTCTTCAGCTCATCCGCGCTTCGCTATGCGAGCGAGCTTGACACGATCGTAGGTAGCAAAGGTGTTACCGTTACGGGTGGCGGAGGCTCTGTTGATGAATATATCATCCATCAGGCTGAGATGCTCGTAAGGCTGACCGACAGCGAGCCCGAGGCTGTGCGTGTTGAGCAGCAGGGAGAGCAATATCTGTGCAGCGTCAAAATGGCTGATGGCAGTCAGTCGAGCATGCTTTTTGCGGACGGTGCGCCATTCGGAGTTTATACGGATAAGTACACCCCGATAAGCTCGGACTTCTTTGGTGGGCTTATTTCGGATATTCTTCGCTTTTATAGCGATGGTGAGCCTTCGTTTGATACAGAGCAGACGCTTAAGGTAATGAAGGTGCGAGAGGGCGTTATCAAGGGAAAGAGCGCACTTGGAGAATGGATAAAGGTATAAAATTTCAGGAGGAAAATAAAATGAAGATCGGTGTAATTACAGATTGCTTCCACACATCACATTTTGAGGGTATCGAGATAGCTGCGGGTCTTGGACTTGACGGTGTACAGATATACGCTACAAGCGGAAAATTCTCTCCCGATACGCTCAGCGCTGAGGATAAGGCGGCATATAAGGCACTGCTTAAGGAGAAGAATATAGTTGTTTCCGCACTCTGCGGAGATATGGGCGGATACGGCTTTGAGAGAGCCGAGGACAACACGGTCCGCGTTGAAAAGACAAAGGCTATTATTGATCTGGCAGTTGAATTTGGCGCGAAGGCGGTTACGACTCACATAGGAGTTATTCCCGACGACAAGAGCGATCCCAGATACAAGGTAATGCTTGATGCCTTGAGTGAGTGCGGACTTTACGCAAAGGAAAAGGGAGTTACCATGGCTATCGAAACAGGTCCCGAGAAGGCGGCAACTCTGCTTGCTTTTCTCAAGGATACAAAGGGTGGAGTGGGTGTAAACCTTGACCCAGCAAACTTCACTATGGTAACGGGACAGGATGCTGTTGAGGCGGTATATATGCTTAAGGATTATATCGTTCACACACACGCAAAGGACGGAGTAATGCTCGATCCCAACCAGAAGGCAGCTGACGTTTACCACGCATTTGCGGTAGGCGGAGTTGATGCGCTCAACGCATGCAAGGGATTTAAGGAGGTACCGCTCGGAGAGGGACAGGTCGACTGGACAAAATACATCGCGGCACTCAGAGAGATAGGATATGACGGATTTTTGACTATCGAGAGAGAGTGCGGAGATGACCCCAAGGGCGATATTATCAAGGCAGTAGATTTTCTTAAGAGCTTTTAAGGTTTTTTGGTCCTTTTCTTGAAAGAAAAGGACCAAAATAACTTCATAATAAGAGTTTTTATTATTGCCTAACTTTAAGCGCTGACGCAGGTACGCACAGCACCCAAGGGTTAAGTTTTCGCCCGCCTTTTTCAAAAGGCGGCGAGGTCAAGGGCGAGAAGCCCTTGTCGTCGACCCCCACGAACGAAGTTCGTAGTGCGTGCGAAGCTAAGCTGCAGAGGTCGAAACTCCCATGCGTTCAAACAGCGCAGGAGAGGTGAATTGGCTCACAAGTGAGCCAAGAGGAGAACCCTCGCCGGGGGTTCTCCTACTTTTCTTGAAGGAAAAGCAGGAGGAAAGAAGCCGCTACGCGTCTTTATCTTTTTTCTTTGGCACTATTGGCGCAAAGAAAAAAGAAACAAAAAAGAAACGCCGTTTTTGTTAGGGCTCTGCCCTATGACCCGCAAGCTTTAAAAAGCTTGACCGAACTCGAAATTTGGGTCTGTGCGCTGACACAGGTACGCTCGGCACCCAAAAGTGAAGCTTTTGTCAAAAAGTGCCCATGTCCTTTTTGTCTATATACGCTATTCCTCCGTCAAACACGGTCGCGACGCATCTTCCAAAGACCTTTTTGCCCTCAAACGGAGTGCATCTGCCCATAGAAGCAAAATCCTTTACGTCTATGACGTATTCATTTTCAAGGTCGTATACGCAGAAGCCGTTTCGGTCTATTCCAAAGCGCTCTGCGGGGTTTTTGCTCATGAGGTCAATGAGGCGCTCAAGGCTGAGCTCTCCCCTTTTAACAAGCTCGGTG
>JAZSJE010000183.1:0-4820 GCA_045534135.1 Eubacteriales bacterium | reverse complement strand
TATATAAAGATACGTCACCTCTGGTTCCGATCCTTTCAGCGAGCATTTCTGCCGCTTCCTTTGAGGTACCGCTTTTTGTTGCGTAAACTATTAAAATCTTCATTGTGGTTCCTTTATATTGTGATTATTCTGATATATATTATACGCCATATTTTTATATATGTCAAGTAAAAAAGCGGTTGCCGAAGCAACCGCTAAAAAATAACTGATCCTTAATCCTCTTTATTCTCGATAAGACCGTAGGTATTGTCGTGTCTTTTATAAACGACACAGAGCTGCTCAGTGGTATCGTCCTTGAAAACAAAGAATTCGTGTTCAAGAAGATTCATCTGCATTATTGCTTCCTCAACCGACATAGGCTTGATAGAGAAGCTCTTTCTTCTGATCTTAAATTCAGCTTCTTCCTCAAAGTCCTCACCAGAATCAAGCATAACGTTTTCGAAAGCGCCACTCTTGAGTCTGTGCTCAAGACGGGTCTTGTTCTTTCTTATCTGACGCTCAATAAGATACACAGCCCTGTCAAGTGCATTGCGGAAGGTTTCATCCTCAACCTCACTTCTGAAAATGGTTCCAGAGGAGGCGACTATGGTTATCTCAAGACATTTCTGATTGTGTTTACAACTGAGCGTTGCGGTAGCAGAACAGCCTTTATCAAAATACTTATCAAATCTTTGAAGCTTGTTTTTGATGATTGCTTTCATTTCTTCCCATACGTTCATTTGTCTGCCGACTACAGTAACTTTCATAGTTGATCCTCCTAAACTTTTATACGGGATATCTTCCCTGTAAACATTATATCATATTTTTATTAGTTTGTAAATAGGAACTAAAGAATTTTATTAAAAAATATAAAAAATATACATAATGACCAAAGCGGATGTTTTTGACATGTGCCGTCACTTTATTCTGAATTGATCTAAAATTCCAAATAAGGAATTAAAAACGAAAAATATTTTTCGATAAGTCTTAAAAAATATTCCTAAAAGCGAAAAAAATAAAAATATTTTGAGCATTGTCCTTTTTAAGACACAATGATTGTGATATAATAAAGACACAGAGGAGATGATCCTCGCAGGGATAAATAAAAAAATCAAAAGGAGAATAACTAAAATGACACGCGATATCAGAAAAAATATAAACGAAGAAATGAAAATAATTCCCGAAAGCTGCAACTGCTCAGGATATACAATGGCTGCTGTTGGCGCAAGTCTGCTTTTCTGTGTAGGAATAATAATCTACGCTATCTTTGCCGCTTAATTTAATACTGTAATAAACCTTGATTTTTAAAAGGATTTATGGTAAAATATTCAGGATAATAAAACCTTTTAGCAAGGGGGGAGTAAATGTCAAGACGGTCTAATCAAAAGCTTAAGCTCTTATATCTTTCCAAAATCCTATTGAATATGACTGATGAACGTCATGGCATGACACTTACAGAGATTTTACATGAGCTTTCAAAATATGGAATAGAAACTGGCAGAAAAAGCCTTTATGACGATATGGAGGCGTTACGTGTTTATGGTATTGACGTTTGCTCAAAGCGAGATAGATACGTAAGGTACTACGTCAATGATAGGGCATTTAACAGGGTTGACGTAAAGCTTATGTCAGATCTTTTGAACGCTTCACCTATCCTGACAGAAGCAAAAAGCGCAGAGCTTATAAAAAAGCTTTGGCAGGGCGAATACATGAGAGGAATAGCTATTCCCGAGCGAGCTGACAGCAAGACTGACCTCGGTGATGGTACTTACAAGGCTCTTGAAACGGTTTGTAAAGCTATGACCGAAAATAGAGCTATAATCTTTAAGTATTTCGAGTGGAATGCCCGTAAGCAGAGAATTCTTTGCCGTGATGGCCAAAAAATAATGTTAAGTCCGTGGAAGCTTGAGATGCGTGACGGAAAATACATATTAGTAGGATTTGATCACGATAAAAAAGAAATAGAAAGCTTTTCACCTGAGAAAATGCTTTCGCTTTTAATAACCGACAAAAAGAGAATAGGAGAGAGTAGCTTTTTGACCGATTGGCATACCGCGGAAAAGACAAATATAAGATTGCTTTGCAAAAACGAGGGAGCATCATATTTGTTTGATCGATTTGGTACTGACGTAGCTGTTCTTTCAAATGTAGAAGCAGCGTTTGAGGCATCTGTAAAAGCGGTCGTAGATAACGAATTCTTCTCTTGGCTGTTTTTAAGTGAGGGAAGGGTGCGTATCATTTCTCCCGAATGGGTCATTGACAGATATAATGACCTTATTACAAACGCTACTGACAATTAAATAAGGTGAACTGTGATGAAGGAAACTCGTGATAGATCGTCAATGACCCGTGCTTTGGTTTATTATGCAAGGCTATTGGGATATGGCGAGAGAAGATTTCCTTTGGATATATATGATATTATTAAAGGAGCATGCGGTGAAAACCGAGATCTGGCTACAGATATCTGGGCGGCACACGAGTGCTTGCTTATGCTTAAGATATTGGGTGAGGGAGAAACGCTTAAGTGCTTGTATGCTATTTACATAGAGCCCTTTTCAAAGCACCCTACAAGAGAGGCGAAGAAAAATCAGATATCAATGTGCGTTTTGCGCTTTGCCATAAAAAATCATCTTGATGAGCGAACGGTTTACAGACGCTTGCGTAAGGCCCGGACATTATGGCAGCACATACGGGCACAAGGAAATCAATAACAAAAAACGAGGAACTCTTTTGAGTTCCTCGTTTTTTGTGAAAGGGTTACTGATTGTTCTTTCTCATAGCCTCAAAACAAGCGCTGCAATATACAGGTCTGTCATTAGAAGGCTGGAAAATAACCTTTGCTACACCACCGCAATTTGCACAAGTTGTTTCGAAGTATTCGCGCGGAGCTCTTCCTGCGTTCTTCTTTGCATCGCGGCAAGCTTTGCAGCTCTTAGGCTTGTTGAGAAAGCCCTTTTCCTTGTAGAAACTCTGCTCTCCTGCGGTGAAAACAAATTCGTTTCCGCATTCCTTGCATACCAGAGTCTCATCTGCAAATTCTTCTACTCCGGCTTTTACTACTTCTTCGTTCATGATTTTACCTCACTTTGTAAGATGGAATTGTTTTGCCCTAATTCCGTTTAGACATGACCCTTCGCGGTGGGCTATCTGAATGGGGAAGCCCCAAACATTCAAAAATTAATGAGTAGCTCTCTGAGCTTTTTTCTAATTCTGTATATGGCGTTGTTTATAGACTTTTTGTTTGAAGACATAACGATTGCGATCTCAGATGCCGAGCGTCCCGAAATATATAACTGCCATATGGTATATTCGTAATCCGAAAGATTTCTCCTGATAATTGAATACAGCTTTTTCAGGCTTTCCTGCTCAAGCAACCTTACAGCAGGATCTTCAACGTCACGATCGGATAAGTTATTATCTGATATCTCCTCGACAGGATCCTCAGCTCGTTTTTTAAAAACGCGTAGCTGAGAGACCAGGGCATTATAGATGCATATCTTCGCAAACAACCCAAATTCGACCTCGTTTTGCTCAAGGTCATAAGCAAGTATTGAGTTGTAAAATACTAATGATGCCTCTTGATAAAGATCCTCACGATAAGTCGCAAACGCTTCGTCGGACGAGAAACGGTTAACTGAAGAATCAATGAGCGGCTTATAAGTGTTGAGAAGTGTAACGAAGGCTTCCTGATCGTTATTGCGAACCTTTAAGATCAATTCTTTTACGTCAAGGGAATTCTTCAAATCCATAATTACCGATCCTTAATTTTGAGCATCATTTCTATAGGTGAAAGATAGAAAAATATCTCTATTAACTTCTATTATATCATTAAAATGTATAATGTCAATACCTTTTTGCAAAATATTTTTGTAAAAAATTAACGAAAAATCTTGTTAGCAGTGATTTTAGCCAAAGCTAGCTGTAAAAAATTGGTTATTATCACTACAAAAAAACAGAGCAACCTAAAATTGCTCTGTTTTTAGTGTTTTTAATCAAACAGATAATTCACGTTACCCGCGAGAAGCGCGGTGACACCGCGATAAATTACTTCGGGTCTGTCGTAAAAATTATCTCTCATTCTTTCTGCTCGGTTTTCGGTGTCCACTACCAATGATTGTGAGAATATCAGAACACCCTTCTCAGTAAACGAGCAGGAAACACAATACCTTCCGTCGTCAGTTTTTTCGACCGTACAGCGAGCAACTACGCCACGCTTTTTAAAGTCAAGATATCTGAGTGCCTTTGAGAGCGCCTTGTCAAGGATACTTGCGAGAAGATCGCTTTTAAGCTCTCTTGCGACAAGTCTGCCCTTATCTGTGACCAGATAGTAATCCTTTCCGTCGTCAATATTTATCTTTTCAATAAGGTCCATATCGACCATTTCGTAGAATGCCTCTGCAAAATCCAGATACATAACGTAGTCGGTCTGCATTACAACGTCGTTTATCGTTGTAAACTCAAGGGGATAATTTATATTTTCAAGCAAGTAGAGAACAAAGATCTTTACATTTCTCATACTTCCGATAGGTGAACTTATCATAACTTGACCTCGCTTAGTGGAATTATAGATATATTTTACCACATTTTATAAAAATTTTCAATAAGTATTTGCAAATAGAGAAAAAATATGATATAATCTATTCATTGAGTTGCATCTTCAGTAAATTTGATACTCGGGAAGGAAAAAATATGATTTATATAGCTTTACTTGGATTTGGATGTGTTGGAAGCGGAACAGCAGAGGTGCTTACCGAAAACAAAAAAATAATTGAGGAGCGACTTGGTTGCGAATACAGCATAAAATATATACTCGACCTCAAAGTCGGGTCGTAGCCATGTCG
>JAZSJE010000246.1:0-3604 GCA_045534135.1 Eubacteriales bacterium | reverse complement strand
GGGAGGAGAGTTGGATCTTTCGGGCAGCCCCACGGTAATTCTCGTTATCGGTGTAAACGGTGCGGGAAAGACCACCTCGATAGGAAAGATATCAAACCGACTCATAAGCAAGGGCAAAAAGGTAGTTGTTGCGGCGGCTGATACCTTCAGAGCGGCAGCTATCGACCAGCTTGCCGTATGGTGCGAGCGTTCGGGCGCGGATCTCGTAAAGCAGACCGAGGGAAGTGATCCCGCGGCGGTAGTTTTTGACGCTATAAATTATGCTAAAAAGCGCGGTGCTGACGTGCTTATAGTTGATACTGCTGGCAGACTTCATAACAAGACCAATCTTATGAACGAGCTTGCCAAGATAAATAGAGTTATAGACAAGGAGTGTCCCGGAGCAGTCAGAGAAAATCTTCTCGTGCTTGATGCTACCACGGGACAGAACGCGATCCTTCAGGCTAAGGAATTCCGCAATGCCGCGAATATTACAGGGCTTGTCCTTAACAAGCTTGACGGTACCGCAAAGGGAGGTATAGTTATCTCTATAAAGAAGGAGCTTGATATTCCCGTTAAATTTGTCGGTGTCGGTGAGAAGATAGACGACATGCAGGAATTTGACGGCAAGGAGTTCGTGGAGGCTTTGTTCGGCTGATGAAGATAGTACTTGCATCGAGAAATAAACACAAGATCAGCGAGCTTCAGGCACTTCTCTCAAAGTATGTTGAGGGTATAGAAATACTTTCGCTTGACGACGTGGGGATATACGGTGAGATAGAAGAAAACGGAAGCGATTTTCGTGAGAATGCAATAATCAAGGCAAAAGTCGCCGCTGCCTCGGGTTATATCGGTATCGGAGACGATTCGGGACTCTCAGTAAGGGCGCTTGGAGGCGAGCCCGGGATATATTCCGCAAGATATGCGGGCGAGCACGGCAATGATGATGCCAACAATCAGCTTCTTTTGAAAAATCTTGCCGATAAGAGTGACAGATACGCGGAGTTCGTATGCACGATAGCCCTTGTTTCTCCAAACAGAGAGGAGCCTTTGGTGGTAGAGGGCAAAACGGGCGGTATCATAATCGAGGAAGCGAGAGGCAAGGGAGGCTTTGGCTATGATCCTTACTTCTACTATGAGCCACTTGGAAAAACCTTTTCGGAGCTTAGCGCCCAGGAGAAAAACTCGGTGTCGCACAGAGGTAGAGCAATAGAGGCTTTAGCCTTGAAGATAAAGGATTTTATTTAAATTTTAACTAAGAAAGAGAGAAATATATGCTGACTTCAAAGCAGAGAGCATATTTGCGCGGGCTCGCTTCAAACGAGCCCACGATAATGCAGATCGGAAAGGGCGGAATTACCGAAAATCTTGTTAAAACAGTTGGTGACGCGCTTGAGGCAAGAGAGCTCATAAAAATGAGCGTTCTTGAAAACTGCGACTGGACTGTACGCGAGGCGGCTGACGAGCTTGCTGAGGCGGTTAGCGCCGACGTGGTAGGAGTAATTGGAAGAAAATTCATTCTTTACCGCGAGTCTGAGAAAAATAAACGCATAGAGCTTAAGTAAACTTAAAAAAGGGGGGAACACTATGAACGGAGCGAACAGTCTTCGCGTTGGAATCTACGGTGGCACATTTGCGCCTATCCATAACGGACATGTAACGGCGGCAAAGGCTTTTATGGAGCAGATGAAGCTTGGATATCTGTTTTTAAATCCCTCCTGTCTGCCACCTCATAAGCAGATAGATTTTTCTGATGATCCTGTTTTCAGGCTTCGCATGTGCGAGCTGGCGTTTGAGGATACAGACGGTATCGTTATTTCGGATACCGAGATAAAAAGAGGAGGGAAAAGCTATACCTACGATACCCTTAAGGAGCTTTCAAGGCCGAACACCAGACTTTTTCTTATGTGCGGTACGGATATGGTGCTTACCTTTGATACGTGGTATAAGTTTGAGGAAATATTCAAGCTTTGCTACCCCGTATACGTCAGGAGAGAAAACGATCCGATACTGACCAAGCGTATAGTTGATAAAATAACCGAGTATTATAACAAGTACGGTGTAATGTTCAGAAGGATAGTGACAGATCCGATAGAGGTATCCTCGACGCAGATAAGAAAAAGAGTAGCCGAGGGTAAGGATATATCACATCTTGTGCCCGAGGGTGTTGCAAGATTTATAGCCGATAATGGACTTTATCTTTCGGGGGACAAAAAATGAGCTTTGATAAAGCACAGATAGACGCGCTTCGCGAGTGTGTAAGAGCCACAATGTCAGAGTGGCGATTTACCCATACCGCAGAGGTGGAGAAAATGGCAGTCAGGATAGGGGAGATCTATCTGCCCGAAAAGCTGAATATCCTTCGTGTTGCGGCGCTTCTTCATGATATAACCAAGGAAAGGAGCACAGAGGAGCATTTTGATATGCTTTCGTCGCATGGAGCAGAGATAACTCAACTTGACCGAATGTCACCAAAGACGCTTCATGCAAGGACGGCAGAGCTTTTAATAGCTGATGAATATGCGGAATTTGCAATACCCGAGGTGCTCGTGGCAGTGCGCAGACATACCACGGGACACGCAGAAATGACTACGCTTGACGCAATTATATATCTTTCCGACTATATAGACGAATCGAGAAAGTTTGAGGATTGCGTAAAGCTACGAGAATATTTCTGGAGTGCGGAGCCGAAAAAAATGAATGAGGAGCAAAGATTTGAACATTTGTATAAAACCTTGCTTCTCTCCTTTGATATGACACTTAACTCACTTATTACCGAAGGCGCGCCTATAAGCCCCGATACGCTCGAGGCAAGAAATGCGCTTCTTTGCAAACTTAGAAAGTAATTAATATCCTCTACATAACATCTTTTTTATGTGGAGGAGCTATGCCTAAAAAATATATAATAGCAGTATTTGCCGCTCTTTTGGCGGTGGTACTCGCGATAACTCTGGTGCTGATGAGCTTTGATAGAGAGGATAATACACCGAGCTCAGTGGATAATATTAAAGACCGCAAGGATTCATTTTGCCTTTTGGTTTTGGGAAAGGACAGAGCATCAGGCCTTACCGATGTGATGATGCTTGTGTCTTTTGATTCAAAAAACGAGAGGATAAGCGTTATGCAGATACCTCGCGATACCTATGCCGATTTTGGAAGCAAAAACCACAAAAAGATCAACAGCGCTACCAAGCTGCTTGGCGGTGAGGCGCAGACATGCGACTTTTTGTCTAAAAATCTTGGTATTGATATTGACGGATATTTGAGTCTTGAGCTTGATGCCTTCAGAAAGATCGTCGATGCTGTCGGTGGTGTAGAGATATATCTTCCCAAAAGGCTGTATTACAATGATCCCGAGCAAAATCTTTATATTGATCTTCCCGCGGGAAAGCAGATACTTGATGGAAAAAAGGCTGAGATGGTAGTGCGATTCCGTGACGGATACGCGCAGGGAGATATAGACAGACTTGATATGCAAAAGCGATTTCTCGCGGCTCTTTTTGCCAAGCTGAAGTCTTCAATTAAGGTAGACAGCCTATATGAGTTGGCAGCAAGCGTTTATCCGCACGTAAAGACCGATCTGACACTGCCTATGGCGGTCGCTCTCGGTATAAAGGCAAGTGGG
>JAZSJE010000131.1:0-2223 GCA_045534135.1 Eubacteriales bacterium | reverse complement strand
TAAATACTCATTGCAGGATGTCGATTCTCCTAATCTTTACAGAGAGATATATCCTTATGATGAAGTACCAAAGGTTGCGTTCAACCACCGCCACGTTCCGATAGATATGCCGAGCGATATCTGGATAACGGACACCACCTTTCGTGACGGTCAGCAGTCGAGAGCTCCTTATACCGTTAAGCAGATAGTTGATCTTTATAAGATGCTTCACAGGCTTGGAGGTAAAAAGGGTATAATCCGTCAGTCAGAGTTTTTTGTTTATACCAAAAAAGATAAGGAAGCGCTTCTCAAATGCATGGAGCTTGGCTATGAGTTCACCGAGATAACCACATGGTTAAGAGCGAAAAAGGAGGACTTCAACCTTGTTTCCGACCTTGGAATAAAAGAAACCGGTATACTTGTTTCCTGCTCTGATTACCATATATTCAAAAAGCTTGGTCTTTCAAGAAAAGAGGCTCTCGATCATTATCTCGGAGTAGTTAAAAATGCGTTCAGCGCAGGAATACGTCCGAGATGCCATCTTGAAGATATTACGAGAGCAGACTTCTACGGCTTCGTAGTTCCGTTCGTAAACGAGCTTAACGAGCTTGCGTGCGAAGCGAAAATTCCTGTTAAAATCCGTATGTGCGATACCATGGGTTACGGTGTTTCATTCCCCGGTGTTGCCTTGCCGAGAAGCGTTCCCGGTATTGTTTACGGTCTTCACCATTATGCTCACGTACCGTCGGATATGCTTGAATGGCACGGTCATAACGATTTCTATATGGGCGTTTCAAACGCTGTTGCCGCATGGCTTTACGGAGCGTCGGGCGTTAACTGCTCGCTTCTCGGAATAGGTGAGAGAACGGGCAACGTTCCGCTTGAGGCAATGGTTATGGAGTACGCTTCGCTGAGGGGCAGCCTTGACGGTATGGATACTACGGTTATAACAGAGATAGCGGAGTATTTTAAAAGAGAAATGGATTATACCATTCCTCCCATGACGCCCTTTGTGGGAGATAACTTTAACGTGACCCGCGCAGGCGTTCATGCCGACGGACTTATGAAGGACGCTGAGATATATAATATATTTGATACAGAAAAAATACTCAACAAACCCGCTGAGGTTGCAATATCAAACACCTCCGGTCTTGCGGGAATTGCGTATTGGATAAATAAGCATTATTCATTAAGCGGCAACGCTTCCGTAAAAAAGCAAGACGAAATAGTAGTTAAAGCAAAGGCTGCGATTGACGCTGAATACGCGGACGGAAGAACCACTCTTATGGGAGACGAGGAGATAGAAGCTATTATTAAATCGATTGACCCGAATTTCACCAAAAACGTTTAAGGGCGGTGAGCGAGCAATGATAGTTGACGTGAAATCACCCTCTCTTGAGGAAATGGTATATTCAAGGCTTGAAGAGGAAATTCTTTCAGGTGAGCTTAAATGCGGAACAGCGCTTGGCGAAATCGCTCTGTCAAAAAGGCTTGGCGTAAGCCGCACTCCCGTGAGAAGCGCTATACACAGACTTGCTGAGGAAGGACTTGTCGAGGTTATTCCTAATAAGGGCGCTACCGTTATAGGAATAAACACCGCTGATCTTATTGATATATATAGGATAAGAAAGAGACTTGAGGGTCTTGCCTCATCACTTGCTGCGGAGCGTATAACCAAGGACGAGCTTGATAAGCTTACCGAGGCGGTTGAGCTTGCGGAGTTTTATATCAAAAAAAATGATACAGAGCATATCAAAGAACTTGACACGGTATTCCACAGCATCATATATAAGGCATCCGGCTCGCGCTTTTTGTCACATACCCTGTCGGAGCTTCACAGAAAGATAAAATCATACAGAAAACGCTCTCTCTCCGTGCCCGGAAGGCTTGAAAGGTCGGAGACGGAGCACAGAGAAATTCTCGAGGCTATCAAAGCGGGAGATTCCGAGATGGCAGATAAGCTTACCTCGCTTCACGTTCAAAGAGCACTTGAAAATATGCTGTCTGCAATAGGCGGCGAAAACAAATAAACGGAGAAAAGAAAATGGCATACACAATAGCACAGAAAATTATTAAAAATCATCTTGTTTCGGGTGAGATGAAGGTTGGCAGCGAAATAGGGCTCAGAATAGACCAGACGCTCACTCAGGACGCTACGGGTACTATGGCATATCTGCAGTTTGAAGCTATGGGCTGCGAAAGTGTAAAAATCGAGCTTTCGGTAGCTTATATCGACCACAACAC